>JBFEKK010000144.1:0-3270 GCA_041552675.1 Sulfurovum sp. | reverse complement strand
TATTTTAGGACTTGATAAACTAAACTTTCACCCTGGATCTCATTTGACAAAGATCTCTAAAAAAGACCCGGTATATCATGATAAGTTAATGGAAGCAGAGTTGGGTTGCCTTGACGTTATAGCAGAATCACTGAACAGAGCTATTGACGCTACCCCAGATTCAAATGTAAAACTTGTTATTGAAAATACAGCAGGGCAAGGTTCCAACCTTGGGTATAAATTTGAACATTTAGCACATATCATAGATAAGGTAGAAGATAAAAGTCGAGTAGGCATTTGTATCGATACCTGTCATATGTTTACAGCTGGGTATGATATTCGTACCAGGGAAACCTATGATGAAACATGGAATAGTTTTGATAAAGTAGTAGGCAGAGAGTATCTTATGGGTATGCACATTAATGATTCGAAGCCACCTTTAGGTTCTCGTGTGGACAGACACCACTCATTGGGTCAGGGAGAGATCGGATGGGATGCTTTTAAATTCATTATGAATGACTCGCGTATGGATGACATACCACTTATCTTGGAAACCATTGATGAGTCGATCTGGGCAGAGGAGATCAGTGCATTGTATGCTTTGATTGAAAGTTAAATTTTATAAAAGGAAGAAGAATAATGGGAAGAGTGGTAAAAAGTTTAGCACTGAGTGCTATAGCAAGTTCGGTTATCATGGCAGGGGGATACAAGATACCGGAACAATCACTTAATTCTATGGCATTGAGTGCAGCATACATAGCACATACGACCGGGGCAGATACAAATTATTTTAACCCTGCAAATATGGTTTTCATGGATGAGAGCAAAAGTTATCTAGAAGGTGGTATAACTTTGGCACACTTACCATCTAATGTTTATAGTTTAGGCCCTGCATCTGGAGAGTCTGAAGTAGAAGATTTACCTATTCCTTTTTTCCATTATGTGGCACCAGCAATAGGTGATTTTAGATGGGGTGTGAGTATGGCTGTGCCAGGTGGGTTGACAAAAAGATGGGAGAATCAACCACAACAGTCATTTGCTGAAGAGTTTACGCTAAAAGTAGTGGAATTAAATCCAAATGTTTCTTATAAGATTACCGATAATTTTAGTATCGGTGGAGGATTAAGATTGATTTATAGTGAAGGGGTGGTAAAAAGTACTGGGGATGTATCACGTGATATGGAAGGGGATACTTTTGAATTTGGTTACAATTTAGCCATGGCATATAAACCGACTTCTGATATCAATTTTGCGATGACGTATAGATCAAATATTAATCTAAATGAGGAAGGTACTGCAAAACTTTATGCTGGGCCCACTTTGGCTTATAGTGGTGATGCTAGTGTAGAGGTACCACTGCCTGCAGCGTTTAATGTTGCAATTTCTAAAACGTGGCAAGATAAGTTTACATTAGAATTCAATTATGAAAGAACTTTCTGGTCAGAATATGAAAATTTAGATTTTGAATATGGTGGAGAAAATATTGGAAATTTAACGCCTTATTTTGATTCAGCTATTCCAAAAAACTGGAAAGACACCAATACATTTAGAATTGGTGCAACCATAGAAATGGATAATAAAATTACGGCTATGATGGGGTTTGCAATAGACGAGACACCTGCACCTATTGAGACATTAGGATTTGAATTGCCAGATAGTGATGCAAAGATTTTTTCTATGGGGTTCAGATATCAACAGACAGAAGATATCTCTTGGGGTGCTGCTTTCTTGTATGATAGTAAAGAGAGTATTTCCATGCCTGCTGGAAGTAATGAAAATCCAGTTCTTTGGAATGGAGGAAGCTTTCATGAAGGTGGAGCATTCTTAACTACAGTAGGCGTAGCGTACGAGTACTAAGATGGACTACACGTTTAACAACTTTTATGAACTCATAACCTATCAGGCAAAAAAGCGTGGGAAAAAAGTTGCGCTTTTTGTGGATGATGAGAAGATCACCTATGGAGATATTTTAGTAGCAGCAGATAAACTGGCTGCTTTTCTTGCTAACAAAGGCGTAAAAAAGGGTGACAAGATCGCATTTTTTTTACGTAACTCTCCTGAGTTCATCTATACGATCTTTGCCGCTTCAAAATTAGGGGCTATTGTTGTACCTATCAATACATTTTTGAAAGAAGATGAACTGACGTATATTTTAGAAGACAGTGGTGCTTCAGTACTTGTCGCCTCTGCTATTCATGAGAAGATCGTGAATAATAGCAAAATAAGTAACTTATGTAAGTTTATTGTTTGGGAAGGGGAGAACAGTGCCCAAGGAGAACAACATTACACTTTTGATGAAGCGTTAAAAACAGAGTTATCTGTAGCCCATACCGATACTGCATTGGAAGATACAGCTGTGATCATTTATACTTCAGGTACAACAGGCAAACCTAAAGGAGCGATGTTAAGCCATAAGAACATTTTTTCAAACGGAAGTTCTGGCATGAAGCACATTAAAGTGACACCTAGTGATAGAGGGATTGTATTTCTCCCCATGTTCCACTCTTTTACGTTTTCGATAGCTATTATGCTTCCTATGTATGTAGGAATGAGTATCGTGATCATCAAATCGATACAGCCTTTTTCAAATATCTTTAAACAGACGCTGTTAAAACGAGTGACACTCTTTTTTGGTATTCCAGATGTCTATAATGCTTTAGCCAAAGCGAAACTTCCCTGGTATTTTATGTGGTTTAACAATTTACGTGCATTTATATCAGGAGCAGCAGCACTACAGCCTAAAACACTTGATGCTATGGCAAAGAAATTTAAACGGGCAACATTACTGGAAGGGTACGGACTTAGCGAAGCAAGTCCTGCTGTCAGTATGAATACTTTAAACAAACAAAAAGTGGGATCTGTAGGTACAGCACTCTATGGTTATGAGATAAAGATCGTAGATCAAGAGTTGAATGAGGTGCATCGTGGAGCTATAGGAGATATTATCGTAAAAGGTGATAATGTGATGCAAGGGTATTGGAACCGTCCCACCGCAACCGATGAGACCATCATTAACGGGTGGCTACTTACGGGTGATGTAGGATATATGGATGATGAAGGGTTTTTGTTTATCGTAGATAGAAAAAAAGATCTCATTATTTCAAAAGGTATCAATATCTATCCTCGTGAGGTAGAAGAGGTCATCGATAGGTTTGAAGGTGTAGGCGCATCGGCAGTTATTGGCATTGATGATGAGAAGAGTGGTGAGGTTCCTGTAGTGTATATAGAACTTGAAGAGGGTGTAGAGAAATTTGACGAAGCAGGTTTAAAAAAATATATGAGAGAGCAACT
>JBFEKK010000143.1:0-3298 GCA_041552675.1 Sulfurovum sp. | reverse complement strand
GCTACTTAAAGACTCCAGAACAGAAATAATTGCCCAAAAAATTGTGTAGACAACCAGTGTATTAAGAATGTTTTTGATCCATTCGGTCTCTTTGAAAATAAGTACGAAGAAGAGATGTGCTCCTATCAGTATAAAAGCAAAACTCACAGGTCCTTTCAGTGCAGAGATGACTCTATCATCATAATATGTGTTTGTCATTTTGGAAACTTTTTGCAGCGTACCCATTATAGTAAGCGTGAAAAGTTTTCGAAAAAGTAAAAAGAGTAAGAAGACCACTATAGCAGCAACGAGGTTAGCTAAGGGAATATCTAAAAAGGTATTTGCCAAAATAGGATATTTTTCATAGATGGGTATCAGTAGTGACTGCACGGTACCCTCAAGATTCATCGAGAGATCATCTATCACATTTAATTGAATTGTTTCATTCAGGTCACTTATATTCACTTCGTTTGTTTGCATTTTTATGTTATCCTTCACTTTTTATACACGTAATTATAGTAAAAATTGGTATAAGTTGAGATAGAAAAGGATCTATGTGCTAAGAAGAATTTTTATAATTAGTGGTTTATTCTTACTTTTAGGAAGTTTTGCTTCAGCTAAAGTGACAGAATTAGACTATACAGCAACCTTTGGGATATTCGGTACCGTAGGCACCATTGAAAATAAACTGACGCAAAACGCTAAAACCTATGAGATCGATACAAAAGTAACATTGGCAGGACTGGCTAAAGTACTTATGGGTGGACAAACTGAACATTATGTGTCTAAGGGACATATGATAGATGGGCTAATGGTCAGTGATTTTTACCAGATGACAAGTAAGAAGAGAGATAAAAGAGTCATTAAAGAGTATCATATAGATCACAAAAAGAAGTATGTGACCAAAAGAGTGAGAAAATGGCGTAAAGAAAAATTGGTGGAAGACCGTACTAAAAAACTTAAATTTTATGCCAAAGATGACCTGTTGACACTTTATTTTAACTTAGGCAATGCTGTGAAGCAGAAGCAGAAAGGTAGAACCTACCTGTTTAAATCGGTGGGACTTGAAAAACAAAATGGTGAAGTTCAAATCACCGTACCCGATGATGTGCAGGTGGCAGACTACAAAAAAGATCTAGGTCAGGATGCAAAGATCTATGCGAAGGCGTTCATCCATCAAAAAAATTTTAGAAAGAAAAAAGGTGACATCTTACTGGCTGTTGCAAAAGACGGCTTTATCCATAAGTCGGTGATCAAAGATATATTATTCTATGGGGATGCAAAGCTTACAAGAATTAAATAGTACTAGCGTGTAAAACAAAGTCAATCACTTTTTTATCTGACATTTCACAAGGTTTCAGCAGTCCATCTTTCATAGTGGGATAGTAGTTTCCGCTGACAATGTCATTCCCGCCTAACTCTTCTGCATAAATTTTGAGAAGTTTACCGTCTAACAATGTTTCTTTTCTTAGTAAATATCGTTTACCAAGATAGCATATATCATTGGCCCCATTGGGAAGAGCTAAAAGTTTTGTATAAAATTCTGTATGGTTCATAAATGTATTATGCTACACTTTCACAAAATTAGCAAATACCATTTTGCATAGGTAAAAAACTTCTTTAGGGAAATGAGGATAAATGATTGAAGAAAATGATTAAAAATATGGATCGAGGTATCCTTTTGATGTTATTGGCTTCACTTAGTTTTGCACTTATGGGTGGTTTTGCCAAGGTTGTGAGTCAGGTACTGCCTCCTGTGGAAGTGACTTTTTTTAGAAATATCTTTGGTGTTGTTCTTGTCGGACTGGCTATTTATAAAGTACCGTTGAAACAAACAGGCGGTAAACTCTTTTTACTTCTCTTTCGCGGTGCTATGGGATTTTCAGCGCTTTTGGCGTATTTTTATATCATGGCATATATCCCTCTGGGTGAAGCAGTGACCTATAACAAAACCTCACCGATATTTGTGGCTATATTTGCCTATCTGTTTTTAAATGAAAAATTACACAAGAGTGCTTTAGTGGCTATAATCATAGGATTTATAGGGATTGTTCTGGTGGCACAACCTGAGGGCGGAAGCTTTGATAAATATGATATTCTGGGTATTTTTTCAGGTATAGGTGCAGCGCTGGCATATACTTCCATACGGGAACTTAGAAAGTACTATGATACACGTGCCATAGTCATGTCATTTATGGGTGTAGGAACTGCAGCACCACTTCTATTGATGCTGATCACTCCATATGTAAATGTTTCAGAAGAATTTGACTGGATGTTTGCAGCATTTGTCATGCCAGAGGGTATGCAGTGGGTCTATGTTACGGCAGTCGGTATCTTTGCAACTATCTCTCAGCTTTTGATGACCAAAGCGTATGAACTGACAAAGGCAGGTATCGTTGGTACCATTAGTTACAGTAATATTGTCTTTGCCGTAGTGATTGGTATCATGCTGGGAGACCCTATACCTGATATTTGGACAGTTTTGGGTATAATCTTGGTAATATTATCAGGGCTGCTAGTAGCTCTGCCAAAAGGACTAAAATGATTTTAATCGCTGGACCTTGTGTTCTGGAAAGTCGTGACACTGTGATGCGTATTGCAGAATCTTTAGGTAAGTACCATGATGACTGTACTAAAGATTTTTATTTTAAAGCAAGTTTTGACAAAGCCAATCGTACCAGTCTCGACTCTTTTAGAGGTCCGGGACTGGATGAAGGACTTAAAATGCTTCAAGAGGTTAAAGACCAATTTGGCTATAAGATCCTAACGGATGTCCATGACTACACACAACCAGCAGCAGCGGCTGAAGTAGCAGATGTACTTCAAATTCCTGCATTTTTATGTCGTCAGACAGATCTGCTTGTTGCTGCTGCAAAAACATCTGCGGTAGTGAACATTAAAAAAGGACAGTTCTTGGCACCTGCAGCGATGGAACACTCTGTAGGAAAAGTGCTTAAAACCAGAGGGTTTGATGGTGAGGTCAGTTATGAAAATGCTAAGAAATATAATGTATGGCTTACTGAGAGAGGTACAACATTTGGATATGGTAACCTCGTCGTAGATATGCGTGGTCTTAAAACGATGCGTGAGTTTGCTCCGGTGATTTTTGATGCAACACACTCTGTACAGATGCCAGCATCTGGCGGAGCAAGTTCAGGTGGAGACGCTTCATTTGTACCTTACCTCTCACGTGCTGCTGCAGCAGTGGGTGTGGATGGTTTCTTTTTTGAAACTCACTTTGATCCGAGCATCGCTTTAAGTGATGGACCCAACATGATAGAGTTAAGCAAATTAGATGCATTGATCCAACAGATCGATG
>JBFEKK010000142.1:0-3315 GCA_041552675.1 Sulfurovum sp. | reverse complement strand
CTCTGGTAATGCCGTTGAACGTTTAAGTATCATCTCTTTAGGTATTATGCCTTATATTACTGCTTCCATCGTTATGGAACTTCTTGCAGCAACTTTCCCCGCACTTGGTCAAATGAAAAAAGAACGTGACGGTATGCAAAAATATATGCAAATTATTCGTTATTTCACTATATTTATTACGGTAGTACAAGCTATTGGTGTATCTATGGGACTTCAAAGTATGACGGGTAGAGCAGGACAGAGTGCAGTAATGATAGATCCTATGATGTTTACAGTAATTACGACTTTCTCTATGTTGGCAGGTACGATGTTACTTATGTGGATCGGTGAACAGATCACACAAAAAGGTATCGGTAATGGTATTTCATTGATTATCTTTGCTGGTATTGTATCTGGGTTGCCTTCTGCGATCGGTAATACTGTTAGAGCTGTAAATGCAGGTGAGATGAACTTCTTAGTAGTACTTGGTATTTTGGCAATTATGCTGATTACTATCTTGGCTATTATCTATGTTGAACTTGGTGAGAGAAGGGTTCCTATCTCTTATTCAAGAAAGACAATCATGCAGAATCAGACAAAGAGAGTGATGAACTACATTCCTGTAAAAGTAAACCTTTCAGGTGTTATTCCTCCAATCTTTGCTTCAGCTGTATTGATGTTCCCATTGACAATGCTTCAATCAAGCACTACACCATTTTTAGTAGCGATTGCTGACTCATTGGCACCAGGCGGGATCACATTCAATGTGGTTACTTTCTTACTTGTTATGTTCTTTGCATTTTTCTATGCGTCAATCGCATTTAATGCTAAAGACATTGCAGACAATTTGAAAAGACAAGGTGGATTTATCCCTGGTGTTAGACCAGGTGAACACACTAAAGAATTTTTAAATGAAGTTGCAAGTAGACTGACAGGTTCAGGTGCAGTATATCTTGCAATCATTTCTACCGTGCCATTTATGGTTATCTCTGGAATGGGAGCATCTTTCTACTTCGGTGGTGTTGCTGTACTTATTATTGTTCAAGTTGCACTCGATACAATGAGAAAGATCGAAGCACAAAGAACAATGAATCAATATGATACATTGGGTAATGTAGGTCTATAATGGCTATTGCTATCAGAAAACCTGATGAGATCGCTAAGCTCAGAAGAGCTGGCGAGATCGTTGGAAAAACACTTCAATATCTTCAAAATATAATCAAACCAGGTATGACACTGAATGAAATTGATGCTTTAGGTGAAGCTTATATCCGTGAACATGGTGCGGAACCATCGTTCAAAGGATTGTATGGTTTTACCGGTTCTGTATGTACTTCACTCAATGAAGTATGTATTCATGGTGTCCCTACAGACAGAGTGATAGAAGAAGGTGATGTACTCGGTTTAGATATCGGGACAAAATTGGATGGTTATTTTGGTGATGCTGCGATCACAATGGCAGTGGGTAAAATATCTGCTGAAGATGAAGCACTTATCGAGTGTTCAAAAGGCGCTCTTTATCATGCGATAGATTCTATCAGAGAAGGTATGCGTTTTAAAGAATTGTCAAAGATTCTTGAAGACTATATCGTTTCAGCAGGATTTGTGCCATTGCGTGATTATTGTGGTCATGGTATCGGTACGAAAGCACATGATGAACCAAATATACCTAACTATCTTGAGGGAAAAACAAATCAAGGACCCAAAATTAAAAATGGTATGGTCTTTTGTTTGGAGCCAATGGTATGTCAAAAAAGCGGTACGCCAGTACTGCTTGATGACAAATGGTCAGTCATTAGTGAAGATCAACTGAGATCAGCGCACTATGAACACCAGGTTGCTGTAGTAGACGGTAAAGCTATCATATTGACTGAAGCGTAAGCTTCACGATTTTGACACAACATAAGAATATAAAGTAGAAAATTCATAAAGGAATACAATGGCTAAAGATGATGTAATAGAAATTGACGGTAAAGTAGTTGAAGCATTACCAAATGCGACATTTAGAGTAGAGTTGGATAATGGACACATTGTCCTTTGTCATATTGCTGGTAAGATGAGAATGCACTACATTAAAATTCTTCCAGGCGATACTGTAAAAGTAGAACTTACTCCATACAGTCTTGATAAAGGTCGTATCACATTTAGATACAAATAGAACGGGAACCTTTTCGTTCAACCAGCATTTACACTTTTGTTGTAAATGCTACCTTCTTTTTTTAATCCTCTTCACATTTTAATATAAGATAAACTTAATAAATATTTCGGTATAATCCCCATCCCTAAAACTATTAGGCTTTAGGAAACTGCGCGAAGAATCTTTGATTAAGTCGCACCGATTACTCAAGGGTTGGATTATGATACATCAATAATCCACGCAAAACAGGGGTGTTTGTTAAACACTCTAGGTGCAAATATATCGTAGGAGTAACCAATGAAGGTTAGACCATCAGTGAAAAAAATGTGTGATGACTGTAAAGTTATTAAGCGCAAGGGTATCGTACGCGTGATTTGTAAAAATCCAAAACATAAACAAAGACAAGGATAAACATGGCACGTATTGCAGGTGTTGATTTACCACAAAAGAAAAGAATGGAGTATGCACTTACTTACATTTATGGTATTGGCTTGACAACTTCAAGAAAAATTCTTGATAGAACAGGTGTTGACTATAACAAAAGAGTACATGAACTTACAGATGCTGAAGCAGCAACTATTCGTAATGATATTCAAGAAAATGTTGTAGTTGAAGGTGACCTTAGAAAAAAAGTAACTTTGGATATCAAAGCACTTATGGATCTAGGTTCGTATAGAGGTCTTAGACACAGAAGAGGTTTACCTTGTCGTGGACAAAAGACAAAGACAAATGCGCGTACTCGTAAAGGTAAGCGTAAAACTGTCGGCGCGGCATAAGGAGTACATTAAATGGCTAAGAAAAAAGCAAAAAAAAGTATTGCTAAAGCTGTAGTATATGTTGCTGCAACTTTCAATAACACTGTAATTACAGTGACTGACGAAATGGGAAATGTTATCTCTTGGAGTAGTGCAGGTGCACTAGGGTTCAAAGGTAGTAAGAAATCAACTCCTTTTGCAGCGACTGAAGCTGTAGCTGATGCAATGGCAAAAGCAATGGAAAATGGTGTTAAAGAAGTAGGGATCAAAGTTCAAGGTCCTGGTTCTGGTAGAGACACTGCGGTTAAAGCAATTGGTGCAACAGAAGGTATTCGTGTAACATTCTTAAAAGATATTACACCACTTCCACACAATGGTTGTAGACCACCTAAGAAGAGAAGGGTATAAGCATGGCAAGATATAGAGGTCCAGTTGAAAGACTAG
>JBFEKK010000141.1:0-3319 GCA_041552675.1 Sulfurovum sp. | reverse complement strand
GAAGTAATGGCTACACGTTTGAATGAAACAGGATTGATGATCGCTATCTTTGGTTCATCTGTACTATTACTTGTCGCCTTTGCATTTAAACTTTCACTCTTCCCGTTCCATACATGGGCACCAGATGTATATGAGGGTGCTTCTGCACCATTAGCTGGATATATGTCAGTCGTACCTAAAATTGCTGCTTTTGTAGTGAGTATTAGACTATTTGGTATGTATATTGATCTTGGTATTGAGTGGGTAAGATGGACAATACTTATCATTGCAGTACTTACAATGACACTTGCGAATATTATGGCATTGGTACAAAATGATGTAAAACGTATGCTTGCATACTCATCTATCTCTCATGCCGGTTTCATTATGGCAGCATTAGCACTGGATACCACAGAAGGTAATACAAGTATATTCTTATACTATGCACTCTTCATGTTTACGAATCTTGGTGCATTTGCTATGTTGTGGATCTCTCGTCATAAAAAGAGAAGATTTGATCAACGTTATGACCACCCATACGAGAAATTCTCAGGGCTTATCCAGATCATGCCTATGGGTGCAGTGATCATGGGACTCTTTATGTTCTCATTGGCTGGGGTTCCTCCATTTTCAGTATTCTGGGGTAAGATCTATGTGATGCAAGCAGCAGTAAATGCAGGTTATATCTGGTTAGCGATCGTGATGGGTCTTAACTCGGCTATCGCAGCATACTACTACTTGAAACTTGTTGTATACATGTTCTTGAAAGATCCGGTAAAAGATGTGGATGTCGTTTATTATAACATCTCTAAACCATTGATGGCTATCATCGGTTTTGCAACAGTTGCAACAGTATCGGCTATTTTCTATGTACAGCCACTTGTATCTTATCTGTACTATATGATAAGTGCCAGCGGGTACTAGTATTCAAAGTTCTAGGGCTTTGCTCTATAATCCATAACAAGGTGCATGAAAGTACCTTGTTATCTTCTGAGTAAAATATTCTCCAACTCTTTAACACTTCCCTTTATCACGTTATTAAACTGAGAGTTATTAAATGTTGTTTGTCGTTTAGCCAATCTTGCAGTATTCGTAGTGATTTTTTCTATAAGCATATTTTTGTCATACCTGCCATCAAGATAAGCCAATGTCTCCTTGATTCCTATAGATTTCATACAGTTGGGTGCCCGTGTATATTTTTTCTCAAGCATACATATCTCATCGATCAACCCATCCTTTACCATCAATTTGGTACGTAATGCTATACGTTCACGAAGTGTATCTCTTTCAATGTCTATCTGGTAGATAGGCAGTGGTTCAGTCACAGTAGGTTGGGGCGGAAATTTTTTAAAATATTGTGTGGGTGTCAGTCCCGTTTCAAAATAGATATTCAAAGCTTTTTCTATACGGTAAGGATCATTGGATTCTATATTTGACATATACAGCTTATCTAAACTATAAAGCCACTCATAGCTCTTTTGTAAGTCTTGTAAATAGGTAATGGTTTTTGCTTTTGTTTCATTTGAGATACTGGGTAGTACACTGATACCCTCTATGAGCATCTTCAAGTAAAAACTGGTTCCTCCCACGATAACAAGATTCTTACCATCCTCTAAACAGTGTCTACGGACTTCATGGTAAAGTCTGATAAAAGTTGTGACATCAAAACTTTCATCAGGGTAGATGTAATCCATACCAAAATGTACAATGCCAACCCGTTCCTCCAGTGTAGGTTTGGCAGAAACAATATCTATCTCTTTGTAGATAGAGAGTGAATCAAGTGATAAAATATAGGCATTCATCTGCTGCGCCATTTTGATGGAAAGTGCTGTTTTCCCTGATGCTGTAGGACCGATGAGAGCAAGTTGTTTAAAGGTTTTAGGATTTGGCATTTAGTCTCTCACTGTAGTCTGTTTGAATACTTCTCATAGCGTAATCATACCATAACCCCAAAAAGGATAAAATACCACTATAGATAAAGAAGGGCAAGAATGAATTTATTTGACAAGAACAATCGTTTTAACATTGCAAACTTGGTAACCTATATGAATGTCTCAGCAGGTATTATGGCGATATTTTTTATCGTTAGAGGTGATTTCTTTACAGCAATTGTTTTAGCGTGGATAGGTGGTGCCTGTGATATTATAGATGGTAAGTTGGCACGAAAATACAGCCTTTCAACAGAATTTGGGATACAACTTGACAGTTTTGCAGATTTTCTTTCTTTTGTGGTCATGCCGCCATTTTTACTTTTTTATGCAGTAAAACACTATAGTGGTATTACAGGTGTAGAAGAGCTGCTGTTAGGTTTGGTATTTATCTGGTATATCATCAATGGTTTGAGAAGACTAGTGGAATTTAACCTAAAAGTGGATGTTGGAGAAGTAGAAAAATACTTTGAAGGTGTGCCGACACCATTAGGTGCCATTCTTTTATGGATCCTCTATTTGTTGAATGCCTACGGTGTTATTACAAGTGGATATATTATCGCTATTTTAGTATTGATCATTGCCTGGTCACTGAATTCTAAACTAAAAATTCCTCATCCATAGAGTTAGATTGTGAATTATTTTACAGAGAAGTTGAACCATTTTTCAGAACTGGTAATGTTTAAACACTCAGTCTTCTCATTGCCATTTATCTTTATTGCTATGCTTGTTGCAGCGCAAGGTTGGTTTGGTTGGAAGTTATTATTTTTAGGAACACTGGCAGCAGTCACTGCACGAAACTTTGCCATGGGCGTAAACCGTTATCTTGACAGAGATGTTGACAGACTGAATCCTCGTACAAAAGGTCGTCCTTCTGTAGACGGTAGAGTGTCAAATGAACAAATGGTAGGATTTATAGTGATCAATGCCCTGTTGTTTATTGTGGTTGCATATTTCGTGAACACTTTGGCTTTTCAGCTCTCACTACCTATTTTACTCGTACTTGGGGCCTATACATTTTTTAAACGTTTCTCTTCCATGGCACACCTCATATTAGGGGTGAGCTTGGGACTGGCACCTATTGCAGGTGTAGTGGCAGTAAGTGGTGAGATCACACTTTGGTCTGTTTATCTGGCAATTGGGGTGATGTTTTGGGTAGCCGGGTTTGACTTGCTCTATTCTCTGCAAGATATGGAGTTTGACAAAGCCCATGGCTTACACTCTATCCCCTCTAAGCTTGGAGCAAACAAGACCATGTGGATCGCAAGGGTATTCCACTTTTTAGCAATCGTTTTCTGGACTTATTTTGTAGTCACTTCGGGATTAGGTTTTTGGGCACAGCTTGCAATAATTTTTTCTGTTATTATGTTGAGTTATGAACATTACATCGTCAACAAAGATTTTACAAAAAT
>JBFEKK010000140.1:0-3327 GCA_041552675.1 Sulfurovum sp. | reverse complement strand
TTTGATATCATGTCCGTAAAAACGCTCTTTCAGGCTTTTATAGTGTTGGGAACTGAGCAGTGTCGTAGGGGCTATCATCATAGCCTGGTAACCGTTTTTAACCGCCACGAACATACCATTCATTGCCACTTCTGTTTTACCGAACCCCACATCTGCAGAGAGCAGTCTGTCCATCATCCTGCCGGAGCTCATGTCCTCCAACATATCATTGATAGCACGTTCTTGATCTTCAGTATGCACAAACCCTGCCTCTGACATAAAAATAGCATGTTCTTCCATATCTATTTTCAGTTTGATACCTTTTTTCAAATGACGTTGCGCTGAAAGATTAATGATCTGTGAAGCAATGGCAAAAAGCTTCTCTTTAACTTTGGCTTTTAACTTTTTAAAGCTTGCCTTACCCAATTTATCAAGTATAGGCAAAACCCCACCCTCTGCTACGTAACGGTCTATGACCTCAAGATTCGAGACAGGTATGAGCAAAGAGTCTTCATTTTGATAATGCATGACCACAAATTCACTAGTTGCACCCAAGACATCTCGTTTTTCTATCCCTCTAAAGATACCTACGCCATAATTCTCATGGACCACATAATCACCGGGTTTCAGTTCGTCCAGTATGATAGTGGCTTTTTTCACCTTTTTTCGTTTGATAGGCTTATTGAGCGAAAGAATGAGTCTATCTGCACCCAAAAGATTGACGATACCCTCCTGATAAACAAACTCTATATTTTCAAACGAGTCCAGTTGGGAACCACGTACGATACTCTCATTTTTTGCAATGATTGTGATCTTTTTGTCTTTATGGGATGCAAGTAGTTTATTGGGATCTACTGCTTCGAGATCACGGTATTTATTCCCTTCTGGAATAGCTGGCAGTACAAATGATTTTCGTGGTACAAGCGGCTCATCTAGCTCGTACACTTCTTTCAGTTCATCATCCAAAGCAGATGCCCAAACTCCGTCAAAAAGTGTTAAAGCACTCTCTCCTAGATCATCCAGGTGCCATAATCCAAGTGAATCTATGTCTTTTACAAAGGTATCATAAGTACTTCGTTCAGTTCTATTTTTGAGTGCTTCATGTTGAATTTTATTAAGCGCCAAAAATGCCGGCATGAAGGTCAAGGATTCTAACTCATCGCTTGAACGTTTCTGCGTTCCTTCATCATAGTACTGGATCGTCTCTACCTCTTCATCAAACAAAGAGATACGGAAAGGTTTGTCTGCATCTATAGGATAAAGGTCTATAATGTCACCACGAAAAGAGACTTCTCCATGGCTGGCAGCAATGTCCGTAAAATGGTATCCCCACTGATACAAAGTATCCTTGAGTTCTTGCAGGTTCAAAGTATCACCAAATTCTATGGTATATGTATCAAATACTTCTGCTTTGGGAAAAGGGATAAGGAGTGTTCTAAGTGGTGAGACAAGTACTTTTTTCTTTGTACTTTTATAGAAAGAAGCCAACTGTATGAACAACACATGTATCTCTTCATCATAGGCACGCAGATCTTCTCCTACGCTCACACGAAGGTCTGGTAAAACAAACGTATCAAATCCAAGCAGAATGGCTATATCTCGTATCTGAACTGCTTCTTTATCATCTTTACAGATAAGCAGTTTTTCTTCTTGTAACGCTTCTAAGTATTCGTAAATATTACTTTGGTACATCTATCTTCTTTGCATTTTATTTAAAAATTCTTCTACGACATAAAATGAACCAAATACCAGGTAATGTTCATTTTTGTCTATCTTACTGTCAAAGTAGCCATAGGAAATGCCTATTTTTTCCAGTGCTTTTTCTATCTCACTTAAAGTCGTAGCTCTTTGTGAATGAATGGGGATGATCTCTACACGTTTGACTTTAGGTTTCAAAATTTGCAGTACTGCTTCATAATCTTTATCATCAAGACTATTATAGATGAGAATCACCTTTTTATCTAATGCTTTTTCTATGGCCTTTGCAGCTAATGGATTATGCCCTACATCGATACGTATATTTTCTGTCAATGGATAGAAACGTCCAAAGAGTTCGAGTGAACGCAGATCATTGAGTTCATAAGATATATCTAAAATATCTAAGGCTTGCAGTGCCACACAAGCATTCTCTATCAGGTATTTACCCCAAGATTTTTCTTGAGCGATCACTTCTAATTCTCTCATCTTCTGAGTTTGGCATAATGAAAGATGTAATTTTGCACCTTTCTGATCTGCTATCTCTTTAGCAACTTCAAGTACCTCATCATACACTTGGGGAGACAGCAACATTTGTTTCTGAATACTTCGGATCTTTGTACCCGCTATTTCTTCGATACTTTCCCCCAAAAAAGCCTGATGGTCTATGCCTATAGGTGTGATGACAGAGAGTGCTTTATCACATACATTTGTCGCATCAAATTCTCCACCTAACCCTGCTTCCAAAACCATAAGATCACAATTTTCAAAGACCATAAAAGCCAACAGTGTCGTATACTCAAAGTAACTCAAACTTTCACTCAACTCCTTACCCAAGATGATAAAAAGTCTTTGATGTGCTTCTTCAAGTACTTCATCTGTACTGTCATTGCCATTGAGCCAAATACGTTCATTGAACTTTAAAATATGCGGAGAAGAGAAGTGTCCGACCTTGAGACCACTTTTATAGGCCAAATGTGCGATCATACGACCCGTTGAACCTTTTCCATTGGTTCCTACGATATGGACCGTTCTAGGCTGTTTAATATGAGGTTTCAATAGACCATAAGCAATATGTACACGCTTATGGTCTATCTCTTTATAGTAAAGAGGTTTATTTTCAAGAAATGTATCAAAAGAGTCCATCATTTCGTTTCTTTTAACATCCCTTTAGCACTGACGTAAGCCAAGAATTCATCCAATGCTTTTCCCAGTCCTATACGTATAGCTTCCGTTCTCAGTGCAGAAGATGTAAGAGAACTTTCTTGAATATCTGAGTCAACAATGCTCGAAATCGTTTTATTGACCTTGCCTTCTTTATTGACCATAACAAATTTCACTCTGATATTTGCACGGTAACGTGTCACATAACCATCTTTATAAGAGAGTGGTATAAAACTGCTTCCTGCATACGTGAGCCGAATTTTACTTTGTGCCTCTTCTTTAGAAACCACACGTCCTTTAAAACGCGTGTATACCAAACGGTTCATCTCATCTTTTACATATGCTGCATTTTCAGGTTCAGCTCTATCAACAATGACTTCCACATACACCGTATCAGAAAAAACATGTTGGATCATATGAGAAGAGGGTTTATATCCGCACGCACTTACAAGTAAGACCATACTGACAGTCATCCAAAATTTTACAATA
>JBFEKK010000139.1:0-3346 GCA_041552675.1 Sulfurovum sp. | reverse complement strand
GGTATTATAATAGTATAAGGTTAACTGAATACTAATAGAAGATTATATTATAAATAAAAGCGGTAAAAAGGGATCAGGAACTTTTCAAAGAGCATCTTTGGGACGAAAGGAGAAAATGTTTTTAAAAGGAGTCCTAAAATACTTTGTAAAAGGGAGGGGGAAGATTTTAGGTGTCCCTCGATGCTCTTGTAGGTGAAGTGTAATATATGAAGGTTAACCGTATGCAAATAAAGAGTAGTTACACTATAATAGTGGGATGAGATAAAGGATATTTTTTATGATAAAAAAAGTTTTATTGCTGGGTCTGTTTTTATTTACGTATGCATGGTCACAAGAGTTAGCACTTGAAAAAAGAATAGGACAAATGCTTATGGTCGGTTTTCATGGTACACATGCAGCTAAAGAGAGTCAAATCTGTAAAGATATAGAAGAATATAATCTCGGAGCGGTGATTTTATTTGACTATAACCCGGTGGATAAAAATAAGCCAAAGAATATTGCCACAAAAAAACAATTACACAACCTGACCAAAGAATTACAGGCATGCAGCACTGATGGTAAATTACTCATTGCAGTAGATCAAGAGGGAGGGAAGGTTCAAAGACTTAAAAGTCAATACGGCTTTTACGGTAAATTCCCTAAAGCTTCTGATCTGGTAAAGATGGATCAAAGTAAAATAAAAGAAACCTATACAAAAATGAGTGAAGAACTAAGAAGTGTAGGGATCAATTATGATCTTGCACCTGTAGTGGATCTGGATATTAATATGAGAAACCATGTCATTCATGGCTTAGGACGTTCTTTTGGTAAAGATCCTAAAGTGGTAGCAGCGTATGCCTCGACATTTATCGATGCAATGCACAGCAATGGTGTACTTACCTCAATCAAGCATTTTCCTGGACATGGATCTTCGGTAGGTGACACACATAAAGGTTTTGTTGATATAACAAACCTTTGGCAAGAAGTTGAATTAGAACCTTATAGACTTTTAAAAGACAAGGCAGATACAGTCATGGTTGCCCATGTCTTTAACCAAAAAATAGATGCAAAATACCCCGCAAGTCTCTCTTACGAGACGATTACAAAGATGTTACGTTGGAAACTGGGCTATCATGGTGTGGTAATTACGGACGACCTTCAAATGGGTGCGATCAGTCAAAAGTATGGGTTAAAAAATACACTAAAATTAGCGATCAATGCGGGAGATGATATCTTGCTGATAGGAAACCAGCTTGATCCCAAAAAAACTGTCAGTACAAAAAAACTGGTCGACACTATAGTGTCATTGATTCAAAGTGGAGAGGTAACAGAGGAGAATATCAACAAAGCATACAAGAGAATTCAGGGATTAAAGAAGAAACTTTAATTTTTTACTTTCCAAGCCATCGTTCCAAGATGATCTTTGCAGCAATGGAATCGAGTTTACCATCTTTTTTGTGTTTAAACTGGCCCATCGTAAGTTCTTTAGCTTCAATACTTGAACTCTGTTCATCCTGATAGGCTACCTCGATCTCCAGGTCAAGCAGTGAAACAAAATGCTTGATACGCCTTTCCATCTCTTCAGAACTCTCAGCATCTTTAGGCAGACCTACAATGAGTTTGTCTATCTCCCACTCTTCTAAGAATGCCTTTACATCCCTTGCGGCCTGGTTACGGTTTTTTCTTAGGATGGCATTTTGAGGCATGACGATACTTCCATCCAGGCAAATCGCCACACCTATACGTTTGAGTCCTACATCTATACTGGCTAATTTCATAGTGAAATTGTACCTAAACTTTCATCATCTTCTCTAATTTCTTTTGATATGACATTTGTATAAAAACCATCATGTAGAGCATGAGTTGTAGCTAATATAAAATATTATACTTCTAAATAAGTAAAAAAATAAAATCCTTTGATAGAATTGTAGAAGGGAAATGTCAGCATGAAGAATATTAAATTATGAAAATAAGGTAATATCGTATGCATTTAAACAAAATAGGTATGGCCATTGTAGGCTTAAACAGTATGGGTTATGCACAGATAAACCAAAGTACAGGATCGGAAACCTTCTGGCTATGGATTGCTCTTTTCGCTCTGGGAATAGTGGGTATAGCTATATTATTTGTTACATCTTATCAAGCACAGAAGATGAAACAGTTACACAAGTCAATGTTTGAGAAACAGTTAGAGATGGAAAGAAATCAAAATCTCTTACTTGCCAATATGAGTGAAAATATTCATAATTGTGCAAAACAGGCACTTGAAAAAAGTCAGCAACTCTCCAAAACATCCAAAAATAAAGATGCAACCTTAGGAAACGTTGAAAACAGGCTTTTAGATGTGACCAATGATCTTCTAGATTTTCTCAGGTTAAAATCAAAACAAGTTGAGATAGTTAATGAAGAGTTTAATATTAATAATGTATTGAATGAAGTGTCAGGATCTATTTGTTCACAATTTTTGGGTAGTAAGGTCGAACTTATTTTTGATATACATAAAAATGTTCCACGACATTTAGTAGGAGACTCCTTACATTTAGGACAAGCACTCAAAAGTATACTTGAACATTTGATGGGACAAGCAGATTTAGATGAAGTGAAATTAGAAATATCCATGTTTGATACGTTTGAAGAAGAGGTGCAATTACAGTTCCAATTCTCTGATAAAGGAAGAGGGATTGATTCTGAAACATTGGAAAATCTATTTGTACCTTATTATGATGTAGATACAGGTAGGTATGTAGGCTTAGGTCTTTTTGTCGCCAGTGAATTGGTTGATATGATGAAGGGAAAACTCTCAGTAGAGAGTATAGAAGAAAAAGGGAGTATCTTTACACTAACCCTTCCTTTTGATATTGTAAACAAGTCGGATCAAAGAAGGTACCGATTGCCTGAGAAAACATTAATAGAGAAAAAGGTATTTATAGTTGACAGTAATTATAATTCAGCTCTGGCTGTCAAAAGAATGTTCGCATATTTTAGACATGATGTGACGGTGATTTCTAAAAAAGAATTTATGAAAAATATTCCTAACTTAACCTCTTTTGATATTGTTATTTTAGATGAAAGTCTCTTCGATATCAGATTGATCGAGTATCTCAATAAAATCAAGATGGGTAAAGAACTGAAAGTGATTGCTCTCAATTCATTGCTACACTCTAATCAAAATAATGTTGTGGATGAAGTGGTCGATGCACATCTCTTTAAACCACTCAATCAAGAACGTGTTTTTGAAATGATCGTGAACATGTATGATATTAAATTACCTGTATATGAAGAAGATAAGGATGAAGCGAAACAGATACAAACATACAGAAAAGATATGACTGAAACAAAAGGTGTCACGCAACACTCTTTTAAAGAT
>JBFEKK010000138.1:0-3373 GCA_041552675.1 Sulfurovum sp. | reverse complement strand
CCTGATGACAGTATGTTCGAACTTAAGGCTGCATTGAGCAACAAGTTTAATGTCCAAGATGACAATATCATCATAGGTGCGGGTTCTGACCAAGTGATAGAGTTTATTTCTCGTGCACTATTGGATGAAAATTCTTCTGTATTGATGTCTGCGGTGACCTTTGCCATGTATGAAATCTATGCAAAGCAGATGGGTGCAAATATCCTTCGTACGGCAAGCTATGAGCATAAATATGATGAGTTTATGGAAGCATACCGCATGCATAGACCAAAGATCATTTACCTCTGTACACCGAACAATCCTACAGGGGATGCAACGAGTAAAGAAGAGGTCTTAAAGATCATTAATGCAGTAGATACTGATACGCTGGTTGTTGTAGATGGTGCCTATATGGAGTATGCAGCAGCCAAAGATGCTCAATATGCGATCACGCCAAATGATCTGCTGGATCATGAGAATGCCATCTATCTGGGTACATTTTCCAAAGCACATGGTTTGGGCGGTATGCGCGTAGGCTATGGTATCGCACAGGCTAAACTCATAAAAGAGCTCCATAAAATGAGACCGCCATTTAACATCTCTACACTCTCTTTGGCTGTAGCCATAGAGGCATGCAAAGATGATAGTTTTGTGAAAGAATCGATTGCGCTTCACCAAGAGCAGATCAAACGGTATGAGGCTTTTGCGGAGGAACAAGGATTTGAATATATAGAAAGTTATACCAATTTTATCACGTATCTGTTTGATGAAAAACTGGATTCAACAAAGATAGCAGATGCACTGCTTAAACGAGGTGTCATCATTCGTAACCTTGCTTCTTATGGGTTGAATGCAATGAGAATCACTATAGGAACAGCAAAACAAAATGATGTTTTCTTTAAACATTTTTTAGAAGTGATAGCTTGAAAAAAGTTGAGGTAGTAAAAGCAGATGAAGTAGAGGTAAAACCTTTTATTTTAGATGATTTTATCCAACATAAAGACCAGCATAGTATGATGAACAAAATAACGAAAAAAGAACTCAAAAATTTAGCGGATGATTTAGGTTTGGCATATGATGATGCTCAGATCGTTTTCACAAAAAAACTGCTAAGTGCCTATTTACTAGGGAAATAAAAAGATGATAGATATAAAAGCACACTCTATAGACGAACTCAATACTTTAGCTGGAGAGATCAGACAAAAGATATTGGATACGGTAAGTAAAAATGGTGGGCACCTGAGTTCTACCATGGGTGCAACAGATCTGATCATCGCTATGCATAGGGTTTTTGATGTAGAGAAGGACCCCTTTATCTTTGATGTCAGTCATCAAGCCTATGCCCATAAACTCTTGACAGACAGATGGGACAGATTTGATACCTTACGTCAGTTTGGAGGTATCTGCGGCTATACGAAACCTAAAGAGTCTAAATATGATTATTATGTGGCGGGACACAGTTCGACATCTATCTCACTGGCAGTAGGTGCAGCCAAAGCCATAGCACTGAAAGGTGAGGATAGAATACCTGTTGCCTTCATTGGTGATGGAAGTATGTCTGCAGGGATGGTGTATGAGGCCCTGAACGAACTGGGTGACAGAAAATATCCTGTAGTGATCATTTTGAATGACAATGAAATGAGTATCGCTAAACCGATAGGTGCCATTAGTAAACTACTCTCTCAAACAATGGCGGGTTCATTTTATCAGAAGTTCAAAGGTAAGGTAGAAAAAGTCCTTGATCATCTGCCTGAGGGTGCAACCTATATGGCAAAAAGATTTGAAGAGTCTTTCAAGCTTATCACACCAGGTATATTGTTTGAAGAGATGGGTATAGAGTACATAGGACCTGTAGACGGACACGATATTGAATCACTTATAGAGACGATGGGAGTCGCTAAAGCGCTAGGTAAACCAGTGCTCATTCATGCACAAACCACTAAAGGTAAGGGATATGAGATAGCAGAAGGCACCAAAGAGCATTGGCATGGAGTCAGTGCTTTTGATCTTAAAACAGGTGAAGTACCTAAAAAGGCCGGGGCGGCTAAGGCAGCAACAGCTATTTTTTCTGATACATTGGTAGAACTTGCAGATGAAGATGACAAAGTGGTAGGTGTGACAGCTGCTATGCCAAGTGGTACGGGCTTAAGTGCTGCCATTAAAAAATACCCTGAACGTTTTTGGGACGTTGCCATAGCAGAGCAGCATGCTGTGACTTCTATGGGTCCATTGGCAAAAGAAGGGTTTAAACCATTTTGTACGATCTACTCGACATTCTTGCAACGTGGGTATGATCAAGTCATCCATGATATAGCGCTTATGGATCTAGGTGTCGCTTTTGCATTGGACAGAGCAGGTATTGTAGGAGAGGATGGAGAGACACACCAGGGTGCTTTTGATATCTCTTATTTAAGAGGCATACCCAATATGACACTGCTTGCACCCTACAATGAGACAACGATGAAACTCTGTATGAAATTTGCCAAAGAGTATGACCATCCTTGTGCTTTTAGATACCCTAGAGGGGCATTTTTGGCAGAAGACAGAGAAAGCCCAGCTTATGAGTTAGGGAAGTCTGTTTTACTCAAAGAGGGTGAAGAGATACTCTTTATCGGATATGGTAATGGTGTCGGACGTGCTGAAGCAGTGGCTGAACTTGTTGAAGCAAACCCTGCAGTGTTAGATCTACGCTTTGTAAAGCCATTGGATGAAGAGATGCTTCTGGCATTAAGTACCAAGTACAAAAAATGGTTTGTTTTTTCTGATTCTGCATCACAGGGTGGTGTAGGTTCAGCGATTTTAGAACTTTTAAGCCAAAAAAAGATCAAAGATGTAGAGCTGACAACATTTGAGTATAGCGATGCATTTATCACACATGGTAATACCAAGTTGGTAGAAGAGTCATTGGGGATCCTGCCGGAGCAATTGGCAAAAAGGATAGTGTAGAGGAGATTTCTTCTACCCCAAATCTGTATTTGATAAAATATCTTATGAGGTATTTTATCAAGTTCAGTGACAGTGAACAAATATTTCAAAATTCTCTGAGCCAAATGGCGAAACTTTACCGAAAATCATTGAGTGATTTATCGGCATCGCTCTTTAGAGCAGAAGTGAGAGAAATAAATTAAAGGAAAAAAATGGCTAACGAATACATTTTTACAAGTGAATCGGTAACCGAGGGTCATCCAGATAAAATGGCTGATCAGATCTCTGATGCTATACTCGATTATATCATCGAAAAAGATCCACAGGACAGAGTGGCTTGTGAGACGTTATTGAGTAATGGTTTTTGTGTTATTGCAGGAGAACTAAAAACAACAGCGTATGCACCGATGCAAGAAATTGCAAGAGAGGTTGTAAGAGAGATAGGGTACACGGATGCAAGCTATGGTTT
>JBFEKK010000137.1:0-3382 GCA_041552675.1 Sulfurovum sp. | reverse complement strand
TCTTTTTCTGGCCTGCACCAAGTTTAAATGGCTCAGAAGGTCTATTAATGGTAATTTTGTCATTTCCTACAATTTCAAAGTAATAGGTATGATCTTTCCTATCCGTATTGGCAAACATGAAAATATAGTCATTTTGTACTATTCCGTTATCCAGCACTTTATAAAGTCTTTGTCCCTTGTTAATATTTAAAAGCATATGCTCTTTTTTACTTCCCATCACGAACAGGGCAACAAGTACAATCGTAAGTACCGCAAAATATGCAATCACCTTACCTCTAAAGTAGTTCGTTTTACCTTCATGGCGAAGCGTCTCTTTTTCACTTGACCACTGCACCAGACTCGGTTTACCTAATGCGCCCATAACTGAAGTACAAGCATCTACACATTCTAGACAGTTGATACATTCAAGCTGAAGTCCTTTACGGATATCTATATGGGTAGGACATACTGTCACACAACTTTCACATGTTGTACACTCTGCATGGCTGTTCACACTCAAAAGGTCTTTTTGTTTGGTAAATTTCTTTTCTCTTTCATACCCATGCCCTTCATATATCTCACCACCACGGATAGGATCATAGACTGCCATAATGGTGTCATCGTCATAAAGCACGGATTGTACACGGCTGTAAGGACAAACATACACACAAAAATTCTCTTTTATAAATACAACATCAAGAATAAGAAACAGTGCCGTACTCACTAAAATACCTACCAGTACCATATGCTCAGCAGGATTGCTCAAATACTTGAAGAAATCTTCAGGAGGTACAAAGAACCATAAAAAGTTAGCTGCTGCCACAAAAGAGAGAACAGACCAAAGTAAAATCGCAATAAAACTTTTCACTTGGTTTTCCAACTTACTCATATCTGGCTCTTTTTGCTTATTTTTAATCTTTTTTCTCAATCCTAAAAGTTTTGTCTCTATACCATCTCTATATATGACACGAAAGATAGTCTGAGGACAAGCCCAACCACACCATGCTCTACCTCCTACTGCTGTGACTGCAAAGATACCCAGGAAAAGAAGCATAAGTAAAAATGGCATGAGATAGAGCTCTTGCATATCAAAAGCTACACCTGCCAAATGCAACTTCTTCTGATCAAAACTTAATAAAAAGAGGTGGTTACCATTGATCGTAATCCATGGCATGACCATAGCGATGACCGTCGCGGCTGCATACATCCAATATCTTTTGATACGATAAGGTACCCAACCTTTTAAATACTCTTTTGCTTGGTTTTTCTTTGGTTTTTCTATTTCTGTTGTTGTATCCATTTATGACACCTTCTGTTGTTTTTCTTTTTGTTCTTTTGCTTTTCTTGCCTCTTCAAATGGACAGATAAGCACTATATTGTCCATGCTTCTCAAGCCTTCTGACTGATCCATCTCTATCCATGCCCCTTCTATTAAATCTTTAATCCCACGGGATTCTATATAGTCTTTCAATGAGCTTCGGCTCACGTCAAGCTCTCTAGCTATCGCGCTGACACTCATTCCTTCACTTAAAAAAGAGATGATTTCCCTCTGATAGACATCAAATTTTGAGCTGGACTTGCTCCCTTTTGGACGCCCGATAGTATTCGTTTTCTCTTTTTCCTCTTTTCTTAGTGCATTTAACAGGGGGAAGATATCTACCATATTAGTCTCTTTATTCATAAGCATATTGGAATCTACGATCCAAAGATTGACACCATGACTTAACATACAGTTAATTACTTTGATTAACTCTTCCACACTATCACTCAAAATAAACAAAGATGAGATGATCACAGTATATCCCTCTTGCATCGTTTGCAAAAAATCTTCAAACTCTCCTCTTTCATCCAAGCGAAGGTTTTTAGTCGCATACTCAACCACTTCTTTGTCGATTTTAAGTTCTTTTTTTAATGAAAAAGAAAGAATATCACTCTGCTGAGTCGTCAAATGTGGAAAGTCAGGTGCTTGCCTCATGTATGAATAAACCATATGATTCCTTTATACTTTTGATTATATTATCTTATATGATGATAAAAGTCAAGTATTTTAAGACTATTTTCGTCATTTTATCTATTTTTATCATTACTTTTTTTAGTTGCCTCTATTTTATGTTAAAATGCGTAATCAATAAAAAAGTATGAGGACAAAAAGTGAACCTTACACATCTAGATGAACAAAACAAACCCAAAATGGTCGATGTCTCTGATAAAGACAACACAACACGTATCGCCACGGCAAGTGGTATCATAGAAGTAGGACAACCTGCCTTTGATGCCGTTATTGCGAATACTGCAAAAAAAGGACCCGTGCTACAAACCGCTGTCATCGCTGCCATCCAAGGAACAAAACAAACCTCAACACTTATTCCTATGTGTCATCCACTCATGCTGACATCCGTAAAAACAGACATCGAAGAGCTTCCTGAGCTTCCAGGCTTCAAACTCACAGTCACAGCAAAACTCAACGGACAGACAGGTGTAGAGATGGAAGCACTTACTGGAGTCAGTGTAGGACTGCTCACTATTTACGATATGCTCAAAGCCATAGACAAAGGGATGGTCATTAAAAATGTTCAATTAGAAACTAAATCCGGTGGCAAGAGTGGCGATTTTAATCGCGCATAAGTTTAAAAAGGAGAACCAATGATTTTAGACGACAAAACACCCCAAAAACCAAAGATAGAATATCCGACCCAGTGGGGATTTAAGCTCATAGGCAGGGACAAGGAAGCCCTCTTAAAATGTATCAAAGAAGCGATGGGAGACAAAGAACACCTTTGCTCTTTAGGAAACTCATCACGAACAGGCAAATTCCATACCTATAATGCCAGCTGTGTCGTAGACACAGAGGAAGAGAGAAATCGTATTTTCAAATACTGTCAAGATCATGATGACGTGGACATGGTGATTTAATCCACCTTATCCTTTTAGTTTACCTAACATTCTATCGGCGCTCGGACTCACCAGTATAGAGACAATCACATAGGCTACCGTAATCTCACTGCTCTCCCATACCTTCACAACAAACC
Source organism: Sulfurovum sp. (assembly GCA_041552675.1). Taxonomy (GTDB): domain Bacteria; phylum Campylobacterota; class Campylobacteria; order Campylobacterales; family Sulfurovaceae; genus Sulfurovum. Next base: position 374 of record JBFEKK010000137.1, on the reverse strand, counting down.
CTAAAAGATTTTTAGACGCAAAAGAAAGTATGATAATCACCAATAAGGACAATAACAGCATCATTGTCTTTTCCTTCATAGAGAGATTATACTATAATCACTGCTATGAATATAGATACATTAAAACAGATAGCACTAGAAGCAGGTAAGATCGTCAAAGAGGGGTACTCTTCTCATAAAGAGGTCTCCCATAAAGGGGTAGTTGATCTTGTCACCGAATTTGATATCAAAACCGAAGCCTTTATCATCAATCAACTCAAAAAAGCATTTCCTGACTATACCCTTGTAGGAGAAGAAAGTCATCAGGGAAGTTACCACTATGATAAGGCAATCTACATTGACCCCATAGATGGTACTACCAATTTCGTTCACGG
>JBFEKK010000136.1:0-3410 GCA_041552675.1 Sulfurovum sp. | reverse complement strand
CGCAATGACTTCGTGTTTTTGAGAGAGCAAAGAGAGATCCATTTCTTCTAAAAAGTCACTCAGAACAAATAGAAGTGAAGGTTTATGAAGTCTTTTGAAAAGATCTTGAATCGCGACACTATGGTTCAGTGCAGTATTGAGAAGAGAAGCATTATAAAGTGTTTGTGAGAATTGTTCTATGTGATAGAGTTGCTTGGTTGGTGGGGTCGCATGGTTTTGCTCTTGCGTATAGTGTATCCCTGTAAAGAGATCATTGTTTTGCTGCGCAGCATAGCCTAAGATGGTGGCTACTTCTGTAAGCTTCTCCTGTTTGGCATTTCCTGAGCCAAAATAGAGGCTTGCATCCATGAAGGCAGCTACTACGACGGAGAGTTCACGATTTGCATGCAACTCTTTGATATAAGGAAGACCTAACTTTGCCGAGATGGTCCAGTTTATCTTACGGATGTCATCACCCATCTGGTATTCTCTCAGTTCTGAGAAATCATACCCCTCTCCATGGAGCTTAGAGAGATTGTGTCCACTAAGCAAAGTGTATACTTGGTGTCTGGCTTTGAGTTGTAGTGCTTTAAGGGCTGTATTCATTAGGGTATCGGTAAAGTCTCAATGATAGCAGAGATGATCTCATCTGTATGTATCCCTTTGGCTCTGGCCTCATATGAAAGAACAATACGGTGACGGAGTACATTGTGGATTACATACCCAATGTCTGCAGGACTTACAAAATCATTACCACGTAAAAAGGCTTTGGCTTTGGCTGCCTTGTAAAGGTCTATAGAGGCTCTTGGGCTTGCTCCGAACATAATGTTTTCAGCGATGTCCTCTAATCCAAATCTGAGAGGGTCTCTTGTCGCAGTGATGATCTGTACCATATAACGTTCCAGTTCTTCATCGATGTGGATTTTCCCTATCTCTTCTTGAAGGCTAAACAGGTCTTCTATACTCAGTACGGTTTGTACTTCAGCAAAACTTTTACTTGCTGCTTTTCGCATGATCTCCAGCTCTTGGGCTTCACTGTTGTGTTGTACTACGATCTTCATCATAAACCGGTCCAGCTGTGCTTCGGGGAGTGCGTAGACCCCTTCCTGTTCTATGGGGTTCTGTGTTGCCATAACCAGAAATGGGCGCTCAAGTTTAAAGGTCTCTTCGGCGATGGTAACCTGTCTTTCCTGCATCACTTCAAGCAGGGCAGATTGTACTTTGGCAGGGGCACGGTTGATCTCGTCTGCTAAGAGTAAATGTGTAAAAAGTGGACCTTTTTTGATACTGAAGCTATGGTCTTGTGGATTATAGATCTGTGCACCGATGATGTCTGAGGGTAGGAGATCAGGGGTGAACTGTATACGTTTAGCGTCTAACCCAATGGCACGAGACAGCGCATTGATGGTTGTCGTCTTCGCGAGTCCAGGTACACCTTCTACAAGTATATGTCCATCACAAAGTAGTCCTATGAGTAAGCCTTCGACCATGGCTTCCTGTCCTATAACTGCTTTGCTTATTTCATTTTTAAGTTTGTTTATCTTTTCATTCATATCTGTTTCTCTGCTTCTTGTTTAACTTTGTTTAAAGAGATTTTACCATTTCCATATAAAGAAGCTTCTAGTTTCTCTATACTAGAGGTAAAATAAGTATTGTCTGCTGCAATAAGTACTTGCAGTAACGCTTTTTCATCTTTACAGTTTCGTATCTTTTGGATCAAAGGATGGTTTTCTTTTTGTCTCTTTTTCTTATTCCATTTCCAACTAAGCGCGGTGATATACCCTGCAAAAAATGCTACGATGTAACCCACAAGTGTACTTAACCATGACCAGTCTTCCTTTGCAATATCCGGTGCATCTACCGTGTCAACCAAACGATGGGTATCTACTTTCTCAATGTCAAAATGTTGTGAAGGTATATCCAGTGTGTAACTTTTTTCCGTTTTAGGATCAAAGGCTTTGAGAAGTATAGGTAAAAGTGTAAAACTTTGACTATGTGAAAGCGCCATTGGGTAGGTCACCGTACTTTGTGTTCCCTCTGTGGTTGCTACAGACTTGACAATAGGCTTTTCTGTAAAGCGCGTAAAGTTACCCTCTTTTGGAAGAAGTGTCTCTACTAGCGGAGGATAACCTTTTCCTTTAATATTCACTTGAAAAGGCAGAGGTTCATAGGCCTTGGCTTGATGCTTTTTAATGTCATAGGTTAATGCAAAGTCTCCTACAAGCACTGTTCCCTCAGGGAGTGGTTTGACCCGGAGTTGTAAAGGAGGCAGATTGATGCGTGTATCCGTAGTAACCAATTTCTTCACATTGTCCCTGTCTCCGGAGAAACTATAAGCTAGACTCTCATCAGTCGTTACTTTTTTAATAAGGTCGAATGTAATGTTAATATCTCCAGACTTTAAAGGGTAGATGAGATAGACATAATGAATTTTGGCATCATGATAGCTCTCAGTTTTCTGGATGTCAAGCCTTTGAAAAGTGTAATCTTCACTTTCATTAATGTTAAAGTTAAAGAGCAGCACGATATCATGATTGGTTTGGTTGAGGTCAAGGGTAAGCAGAACGGGTTCTTTGACATAAGGAGTCGATTGATCTACATTAAAAGTATAGGTAAAATCCTCTGCTTGAAGCGTGAGAAAGCTTAGAAGAAAAAAGAACAGATGTAAAGATCTTTTACCAAGGTTGTGTTTCACGTATATATCCTTTATTGATAAGTTCATAGACTTTAGACCCTAATGGGTGTTGTTCTTGACTATCGTCGCTCAGGAGTTTGCTCTTTTCCTGCTCTTTTTGGGTCTGGCTTTCTCCACCACCACCGCTTCCAGAACTGGGGTCATCTTCAGACCTTGACTCTTTTTCCTCTTGTTCTTCCTGGGACTCACTTTTGGAGGAAGAAGAGTCTTGTGATTTTGGATGAGCGATACCAAGATCTGCACTCTTTTGGTCACTTAGGAATGCAACCAGATGTAGATTATGTTCAGCATCTGGATCTTCACCTAACTGTAAGGCTTTAGTATAGTAAATTTTGGCTTTATCATACGATTCGAGCATGGCATAGGCATTAGCAATGTTGTAATAGAGTTGTTGCTTTATCTTCGGAGAGGTAGAGCGGATAGATTTGTAGGTCTGGATCGCTTTTTTAAAGGCACGCTGTTTGTAGTAAGTGTTTGCCAGTACCATTTGACTTTGTAAAGAACGGATCTTTATCTGCTGTATCTGTCTTTTTGTTTCATTAAGATCAGACGCTTTGTAACTTTTGTAGGCAAGGTTCAGATGGTAGTTGTCAAGCATGGAAGCCTCTGCCTGTACCCCTAACAGTGTGAAGAGTATGAGCAAGTATTTGACAGCACGCGTATGGACCATAAAGAACAGTAAAAGAGCCAATCCCAAAGGTAGCTGATAAAGCTCCAGGTAATGCCGTTGCATCTT
>JBFEKK010000135.1:0-3421 GCA_041552675.1 Sulfurovum sp. | reverse complement strand
TTACAAGAAGGGACTATTGACGTTGTTGTGGGAACCCATGCTTTATTGAAAGCGAAGTTTAAAAACCTGGCACTTGTCATTATTGATGAAGAACATAAATTCGGGGTGAAACAAAAAGAGGCACTCAAGGAGATAGCTATTAATGTGCATCTTCTCAGTATGTCTGCCACACCGATCCCAAGATCCTTGAATCTTGCATTGTCTGAAGTCAAGTCTTTTTCTGAAATTCTTACCCCTCCTACAGAACGTCAAGGGGTGCGTACGTTTGTGAAAAATTATGATGATAAAGTGGTCAAAGAAGCCATACTTCGTGAGATGCGGCGTGGTGGACAGATCTTTTATGTCTTTAATTCCATCGCAGGGATAGAAGAGAAAAAGAAGCAATTGCTTGAGATACTTCCTAAACTTCGCATTGCAGTGCTTCACTCTAAGATATCAGCAAAAGAGACTGAAGATGAGATGATGCTTTTTGAAGATGGAGAATATGATGTACTGCTTTCTACATCCATCGTAGAGTCAGGTATTCATATGCCTCATGCCAACACAATGATCGTTGATGGTGCTGACAATTTCGGTATTGCGGACCTGCATCAGCTTCGTGGGCGTGTGGGACGTGGAACCAAAGAGGGATACTGCTACTTCATGGTCACAGACAAAGAACGTTTGACAGACAATGCAAAACGTCGTCTGCTTGCACTGGAGTCACATTCAGATCTAGGAAGTGGTGCAGTACTCGCCTTTCATGACCTTGAGATACGGGGTGGAGGAAATATCATCGGTGAAGCACAATCCGGACACATCAAGCAGATAGGATATTCACTCTACTTGCGTATGCTTGAAGATGCCATTAAAGAACTCTCCGGACAAGACAAGGAAGTGGCACAAAACATCGATATGAAACTCTCTATTGATGCGTATCTTAATGAAGAACTGATTAAAGAAGACCGATTACGTTTGGAACTTTACCGGCGTCTTTCGTTATGCGAAAGTACAGGAGAAGTGTATGAGATAGAAGCAGAGATAGCAGACCGATTTGGAAAGTTGGATGTCATCACCAGACAGTTCATTGATGTCATCGTCATGAAAGTCTTGGCAAGAGAAAAAGGTATCTCCAAAGTCTCTTCGTATGGTGAAAATGTCTTTATCGAATTCATGGATGAAAATAAAGAGAGAGTGGTGCTTAAATCACCTAGTAAAGACGATGACGATATTATTTCTACTGCAATGGGGTATTTGAAGTAAGTATTCTCAGATATTAACCTTCAATTAACCTCACAAAAGTATACTTTTCACATAAAAATGTAGGAGAGTAACTTGAGTCAAATCATAGAAAACATCAAAACAGAAATTTCTAAAGTCCTTGTCGGACAAGATAAGATGATCGAAGGGCTTTTGGCAGGTTTACTTTGTCGCGGACATATCCTGCTAGAGGGTGTTCCCGGACTTGCAAAAACTACCGCAGTCAATGCTCTAGCAAAGACACTTGGACTGAACTTTAAACGTGTACAGTTTACTCCGGATCTGCTTCCCTCTGACATCATAGGTACTGAGATCTATGACCCTTCCAACAACACATTTAAGATCAAACAAGGCCCTATTTTCACGAATCTTTTACTTGCCGATGAGATCAACCGTGCTCCAGCGAAGGTACAGTCCGCACTCTTGGAAGTGATGCAAGAAAGACAGGTAACCATCGGAGATGAAACATTCAAAATTGATCTTCCATTTTTAGTCATGGCGACACAAAACCCAGTAGAACAGGAAGGTGCCTATGAACTACCAGAAGCACAGCTTGACAGATTTATGATGAAAGTGGTGGTCGGTTATAACACCAAAGAAGAAGAGTTGGAGATCGCAAGACGTGCTGCAAATAACAGTTTTGGTGAGATTCAGCAAGTGGCAACCATTGAGGATCTCAATAAGATCAGAGAAGAAGCGCTCCAGGTGCATATGGATGAAGAGATAGAAGCATATATCATAGAACTTGTAGCTGCCACGCGTGATCCTAAGGCCTATGGCCTTGAAGAACTTGAAGCCTACATCGAATTTGGAGCGAGTCCACGTGCAAGTATCGATATGTATAAAGCTGCCCGTGCAATCGCTTATTTGAAAGGGCAGGATTATGTTTCACCTATAGAGATAGCCTATATCGCCAAAGAGATCCTCCGCCATCGTATCATACTCTCTTATGAAGCACAGGCAGAAGATGTGACACAAGATGAGATTATAGAAAAGATTTTAGCTGCTGTTCCAATTCCGTAGAGGTATATGTTTTGAACAAAGCTGTAAAGAAAATTATTCTTAAAACCAAAAAGCAAGTCTATGGAGATATGCTTGGAAACAATGCCTCGCTTTTTCAGGGTGAAGGCTTTGAATTTGCAGAACTTCGTGAGTATGTTTATGGCGATGATGTTCGTAAGATAGACTGGAAAACAACGGCAAAGCTAGGTAAACCTTTTGTAAAGATCTACAAAGAGGAGCGAGAGCTTAATGTCGTGGTAGTTTCGATGCTTGGCGGGTCTGTCTATTTTGGCACCGTGAAACAAAAGTTGGACATTATCGCAGAAGTAGTAGCTACCCTTGGTTTTTCTGCTGTAAAAAACAGTGATCTTTTTTCACATATGATCTTTGCAGATCAACTCTATGAAGCAAGTAAAGCAAGTAAAAAACTTTTCTCTGTACACAAGGCAGTGGAAGATGTTTTTGCATTTGATCCTATAGGGAAAGAGGGTGATTTTTCTGCTTTGGTTGAGACATTGCATAACCGTTTAAAAAAGAAGTCCTTGCTTTTTATCGTGTCTGATTTTGTCGGTGATATAGACTTGAAACTGCTTAGTAAAAAACATGATGTCTTTGCAGTCATGGTACGTGACAGATTTGAAGAAAATCCATCAGAATTGGGGTATCTCAGGTTGATAGATATGGAAAGCAAACAGAGCTTTGAAGGTGATGTGGATAGTAGTACACTCAAGAACTATAAAAAAGCGTTACATGATAATGATGAAAAACTCTATCAGCAGTTTAAAAAACAGGGTGTACGGTTCACCAAGATCTATACGCATGAAGAACCGGCACTCAAATTAATGAAAAGAATGAGGTGATAAGAATGGATACGAATCAAACAGCAAACATCAATGAACAACTCAGAGACATCAAACCGTTACTTGAGATACCGGACAGTTCTTATTATATTTATTGGGGTTTGATCGACTTTGCCATTTTCTTGGTAGCGGCCATTGTGTTTTTTGTAGCGAAGAAACTTTGGGATAACAGAAAGATCAATCTTGCAAAAGGCTACCTTGAAGCCATTAAAAAGATAGATTGGAAAGAGACTAAAAAGTCTGCCTATGAAGCAACACATTATGCAAGACTTTTAGCCACTGATGAGAGACGAAAAGAACTTTTTTCTCAACTGGAACCA
>JBFEKK010000134.1:0-3431 GCA_041552675.1 Sulfurovum sp. | reverse complement strand
TGTGGCAAGTCCAAGACGTTCTGCACCTACGACAACGATAAGTGTAAGTTTCGGTAAGGAGATACCTACTTCAACCACTGTTGTCGCTAAAAGTATGTTCCCTTTTTCCCTGAATTCAAGTAACACATCCTCTTTCTGCTTATCTTTACCATGCGTTACATAGACATGCTCAAACTTCTCTTCCCAAAATCCTCTACTCTCTTCTAGAGACTGATAGGGTACTTCACTACTCTCTTCTACCAACGGATAAATGATGAGCACCTGATGCTCTTGCGCTATCTCTTCTTTTATATGTGTCAAGAGGTTGGGAAAATCTTGTTTAGTTATCGTCTGAGTCAATACTTCACGCTCAAAAGGTGTTGTAGTAATGAGACTGACATCAAGAAGTTCGGACTCCATCATAGCTTGTGTTCTTGGTATAGGGGTGGCAGAGAACTGTATAAAGTGCGGTTTTTTATCACCCGCACTTACCAAGGCTTCCAAACTCTGTCTCTGTTTGGTACCAAAACGGTGCTGTTCATCGACCATGACCAAAGAAGCTTGGGGTAGATCTTCTTTGAAAAGAAGCGCATGTGTACCTATAATGAAGTCTGCCGTTCTATACTCTCCTTGATCTTTTCCTTGCATGACCAATGCTACTTTGACATGTTTGGGCAAATGTTTACATGCTTCTTCATAGAGTTGCAGTGCAAGAAGTGATGTAGGTGCCATCAAAATACTTTTATGCGGTAGTGCCATCATCACTGAGGCAAGTATCACCATCGTTTTACCAGAACCTACATCGCCAACGACCATTCGTTTGGCTGCCTTGTCTTCTCTTGCCAAGTCTGATTGTATCTGTGCTATGACCTCTTGCTGTTCTTGTGTCAGTGTAAAAGGCAAATGATTAACAAAAGTTTCTATACTTCCAGTCAGTGCCCTGTGTGCAGGAAAATCTGCCCTTTTACCCCGTAATTTTTTGATATGATTGTAGGCTTCAACAAACTTCAGTACAGTGACAAAGTCAGGCTTGAGTGTTGTCCCATCATACACCTCTTCCATACTTTTTGGAAAATGTATATGCATCAATGTAGAGACTTCTTTACTGTCCAAACCTTCATTATATAGATTTTGTTCATTGACATAACACTCTATCAGTGAAGAGATCTCACTCTCTTTGAGTACGGTTTTGTACTTGGGTGTTATTTTACCTACTTCTTTGATGGATTTTGGCTGTGACATTTGTAAGTAGCCCTTATACTCTTCCAACCTGCCTTGTATCACATGGCTTGATCCTACTTCAAAAAGTTTATGGTGGTAAGGCGTGACCCTAAAAAAAGTAGAAGAGAGTCTTCTGCCTGACTTTGTGAGGTTAAAAGTAACACGAAGCTTACCCGAGTAAATACTTGAATCAACCACTTTGGCCTCAAGGGTATTGACCTTACCTAGTTCCAGGGTCGTTGAGAGTGTTGTATCGTTATAAGAAGTCGGGATGATAAGTGCTAAATCAAGTAAAGAGTGAATTTTGAGTTTTTTAAAAAGTAGTTTTGCTTCTTCCATCCCCATTCCCTTCTGTTTTAATGATTATACAAAAGTTTTAGAGACAAAAGAAATAATATGTCAGATTGACATATTATTTAGTAGGAGTAGCTTCCTTTTTTGTGACAATACTGAAAGTAATATCGGACAACTCAGTATGTGCTTTGATAAAGGCATTCACCTCATCCAGTGTGACAGACTCGATCTTTTTTAACTGCTCTTTACTAAAATCAAGCGGTCTTTCATAGTAATAGTCATCATAGGCTCTATGCAGCCTTTGTGAAAGTGTTTCTGTACGAAGAGGCTCAGACCCAAGTAAAAAATTCTTGGTATCGTCAAGCTCTTTTTGGGTGATACCCTCTTTGACAAACGTGTCTACCACTTCTTGTATCAGGTCTTTTGCCTCATCTTGGGTACTGAGCTTTGTTTGCATATAACCGCTCAAATAAGAAACCGGTTTTGTACGTCTGAATGATGAATAGACACCATAGGTGAGCCCGCGTTTTACACGTATCTCCTCCATCAGACGTGAACCAAATCCAGCACCTCCAAGAAGATACTCTGCGATCTTTGCCAAGTACTGATCTTTTTCTTTATAACTATAGTTAAATGGGGCACCAAAATAGATATACGCCTGTTGTGTATCTTCATAGGTAAGTACTACTTCTTTTTTATCTGAAGCTTGAATACTTTTCACTTCTTTCTCTTCCACTTTTGGTAGCACTGCAAGAAGTTTTGTCAAATACCCTTCTGCTTCATCCAAAGTAATATCCCCGCCCACAACACCTATAGCATTGTTATACCCTAAATGTGTAGAGATAAATGTTTGAATATCTTCCAGTGACATGCTTTCTATACTCTCAAGTGTACCATCATACGGTCTGGCTAAAACGCTCCCTTTAAAAAGTGTCGCTCTCAAAGAAGTACCTGCTATATAATCAAAATCACTCTTCTTTTGTGTCAGCCAGCCTATCTTTTGATGTTTAATTTGAGACAGTGCCTCTTTCGTGTAATTTGGATCTTTTAAAAGTTCTTCCAGACGCTCTACTGCATAAGGAAATTCACTTTTTAATGAAGACACCTCTATCACAAAACTCTCACGTCCTACATGTGCACCGATCTCTACTGCATGTGCATCAAGTTTTGTAGCGAATCCTACACTTCCCTCTTTTGATGTACCTTCATTCATTAGCCTTGCAGACATATCAGCCAAACCATCTTTGGTATTACTCAAATGTCCTGCATTTTTAAAGATCAATTGGATGGACACAATAGGAAGATACTTCTCTTGCTCAAATACAACAGGTACCTTGCTCCCTTTAAGCTCTATCTCTTGAACGAATGCTGCCATCAATACTCCTTGTACTGCTATCAATAATAAAATAATTTTCTTCATATAAAACCTTTAGGTTTTTATTTACTCTAAAGTAGAAACAAATGTGACTAGTCACATGAGCCGACTCCTAAAGTGACCAGAGGAAATACCTTTAGGTACAACCCAGTGTTGCCAATCAAAAGTTTAAAAAGGTGCGTAACACACGTTTTTAAATTTTAAAAATTTTGAGCTTTGCTTAAAAAACGTCCTATCAATAGTATCGTTCTAATATCTCATACGCAGTATTACGTTTTGCAGGCTTCTCCCCCACATCTCTAATAAGCTTGATCATCTCTTCTTGATTCATCTCATTTTTAGCTCCTGCCGCTGAAACTACGTTTTCTTCCATCATCGTTGAACCCAGATCATTTGCTCCAAAAAGAAGTGCCATTTGTCCTATGTAAGAGCCCTGTGTCACCCATGAACTCTGTATGTTTGGTACATTGTCCAAAAAGAGTCTGGCAACAGCCAAATAACGAAGATAGAGATTTGAAGAGGTCTTCGTAATCGTTGGTAACTCTCTTTTAAGCTGTGTATG
>JBFEKK010000133.1:0-3431 GCA_041552675.1 Sulfurovum sp. | reverse complement strand
GGCAGCAGACGCTGTACCAGAGTAAGTAATATCCTCACCCATATTTGCGCCTATATTTATGCCTGAGATTACAATGTCCGGTCTGTTTTCTTTCGTGAAAAGTTTGTTAAGTGCAAGAAAAACACAGTCTGTCGGTGTACCGTCATCTAGCTTATAAAAATCCTTTTCAACTTCTACAAAATTGAGAGGTCTGGTCAATGACAGTGAGTGTCCGCATGCTGATTTTTCTGTGGTTGGTGCTACAACGCTGACATGACCTAAAGGTTTGAGTGCTTCAACCAGTGCTGCAAGTCCTTGAGACTCGAAGCCATCATCATTGGTGACTAATATTTGCTTACGACTCAGCATTTAGTGCTTCGCTTGTACTGAATTTTAATTCTTGTCATTCTATATACTCTATCTGTAGATTTCCTTTATAAATTTTAAAAGAAGTCTATTATTTTATCGGTATTATAACCTTTTTGGTATAATACATGCAATTATATATAAATGAATCATTTTAAAGGATATATCGTGCAAAAAGAGCCGATGTTAAAAATAACTTACAACAAACTGTCAGAAGAACTTGAACAATTAAAAACTGTAGAGAGAGGTATTATAGCCAAAGTGATCGATGAGGCAAGAGAACTCGGTGACCTTAAAGAGAATGCGGAGTATCATGCAGCCAAAGACAAACAAGGACTGATGGAAGCACGTATTGCAGAGCTTACCGATATAATAGGCCGTGCGCAGGTAGTTGATCCCTCAACTTTTCCACATACTAGAGTAAGTTTTGGATCAACAGTAGAATTGACAGATCAAAATACAGGTGAAGAGATCAGTTATACGATCGTCGGTGGTACAGAATCAAATCCGTCCAAAGGATTGATCTCTTTTCAGTCTCCTATGGCTCGTGCACTTATAGGTAAAGAAGAGGGAGATGAAGTATCACTTGTACTCCCTAGCGGTAAAAAAACATATGATATCGAAGAGATCTCTTACAAAGAGATCATACTAGATTAAAAAGGCTTAGAGATGGTAAAAGTAGGTGTTGTAGGAGCCAGTGGATACACAGGACTTGAACTGGTTAAAATGTTGGTTACCCATGATGGCTTTCAGTTGACCTATCTTGCCACGACTCAGGGAGATACGATGATAGAAAAACTACATCCTTCCTTGGTAGATGTGATCAGCTTACCTGTAGAAAAAGCAGATGCAGCCTCTGTGGCTGAACGCTGTGAACTTGTTTTTCTAGCCCTTCCTCATAAAGCCTCTATGGGCTTCGCTAAAGAGCTTTTGGATAAAGGGGTAAAAGTAGTAGACCTTTCTGCAGATTATCGTTTAGAGCTTGATACGTATGAAGCACACTATTGTGCACATGAAGATAAAGGCCATTTGGATGATGCTACGTATGCACTGATCGAGTATTATAGAGAAGAGTTGAAAGGAACGAACCTTGCTGCCGGACCTGGTTGTTATCCTACAGCAACGCTGCTTGGTATTTTACCGTTCATACCATACATTGATACTTCTTCACCTCTTTTTGTCGATGCAAAGTCTGGTGTGAGTGGTGCAGGTAAAACACTGAGCGAGACTGCACATTTTGTGACGATCAACGATAACATCTTTGCCTACAATCCACTTAAACACCGTCATGCACCAGAGATAGCAGAGAAGATAGAAAAGGTACACGGTGCTAAAATGAATGTAAACTTTGTTCCACATCTTATCCCTGCGACACGTGGTGAGTTGGTTTCTGTCTATGCAACGTTAAAAGAAGATATCGATCCGCTTGAAATATTGAAAAAACACTATGCTAACGATCCGTTTATCCGTATTAGAGAAACACCAGTCGATATTAAAAGTACAGCAGGGACACATTTTTGTGACATCTTTGCAGCCAAAAACGGCAATGCACTTTTTGTCTCTTCTGCCATAGACAACCTCTTGCGTGGTGCAAGTTCTCAAGCACTTGTGGCTGCGAACTTGATGTGTGGATATGATGAAGGTATGGGTATTCCAACGATTGCCTACATACCGTAATATTTGGTCATAATAAATAATATGATAACGATAAAAGAGCAAGCACTTTTTATTGCTGACTCTCATTACCCTCATCATGGAGATGCTTTTTTAGTTTTACTGAAAAAACTAGAGAGTGGAGTAGTGAAAACCTCCCAGCTCTTTTTGATGGGTGACAACTTTGATCTGCTCTTTGGACATAATGACTACATACAGACTTTTTCAAAAGAAGCCATACTTCTTTTACAAACGCTTTCACAAAAACTTGAAATATACTACTTTGAAGGAAACCATGATTTTTGCCTCAAAGATATTTTTCCTGATATCCATGTATATAGCAGAGAAGATCAGCCTGTCATCTTTCATCTGGGAGAGAAAAAAGTTGCGATTTCTCATGGTGACAAATATGCTACAGGATTTGGTTATGATCTCTATTGTAAAATGTTACGCAATAAAAAGACACTAGCAATCCTTAAACCTTTTGAAAAGTCTATCATCGATCATCGTATGAAAAAATTGTCAAAAAAACATATCTGTTTTACCTTTCACGGCTTTGAGAAAAGAGTGGAAGAGATATTGGAAAACTATACTGAAGCAGACCTTGTGATAGAAGGCCATTTCCATCAGTGTAAGACAGTAGGTAAATACATCTCTTTACCCTCATTGGCATGCCAAGGAATGGTAGGTGTCATAGAAGAGGGAGACATGCACTTTAAGACACTTTAATGGTTTATCTTACACTCTTTACTGTTGCTTTTATCTCTGCTACACTTTTGCCTATGGGAAGTGAAGCACTGCTTCTTTATGATGTATCCCAAAATTATCCATTGTTGTTATTATGGGGTTTTGCTACGGTGGGTAATACACTGGGATCTATGGTGAATTACTGGCTAGGTTTGAAAGGTGAAATATACCTTGAGAAAAAAGGGTATCTTTCTGCAAAGAAGATGGAAAAAGCGATAGGGTCTTTTCATCGTTTTGGAGGATGGATACTGCTTTTGTCATGGATGCCCATTATCGGAGATCCATTGACTTTTATAGCTGGAGTACTACGTTATGATTTTAAGTACTTTGCATTTATTGTAGCTATGGCTAAGGGGACCCGTTATGCTATCGTCATCTTTTTAGCAAGCAGTTTATCTGTATAGAAAGACCCAAAAGGGATAAGTGATAGGATTGAGTAGAGTCCCGTTTCCTTCAAACTAAACCCGTCTTCTTTCTTCGCTTCGATGATCTGATAGATGAAAGCAAAGACGAGCAGACCGTGCAGCATGCCTACCACTTTAGTGGCTATAGGGTAGCCAAAACTATATTTCATTGGCATAGCGATAAAGATCAGGATGATAAATGAGATCCCTTCTATTTTATTGATCAAACGAAACTTTTGTAATTCAGACATATATACTCCTAATTTATTTTTGTGAGTATAG
>JBFEKK010000132.1:0-3445 GCA_041552675.1 Sulfurovum sp. | reverse complement strand
CCGCACGTCCGCCATAATTTAACGCCAGTAGCTGCGTAAGGCTAGTATTGTTTTTGGTGAGTTCTTCCGTTTTTTTAATACGATCCTGTAGAGACTTGCTAAAAGCTCCAATATTACCGATAGCTTGAAAACGGATATTATGCGATTGATAGGTTTCCAGTTCTTTTTGGAGGTATCGGTCAAGTAATTTCATGAGGAATTCTACTTCAAGTTTAGGACGTTTCCAGTTTTCGGTACTAAAAGCATAAAAAGTAGCTGTCTCTATACTTTTATGTGCAGCGCAATAAGTCGTAATATCACGAATAATTTCTGCACCTGCTTCATGTCCTTTTGTACGTTTAAGGCCATGTTTTTTTGCCCATCTTCCATTACCATCCATGATGATAGCAAGATGCTTTATAGAATTTTCAGACATTGGACTCTTCTTCATTGATGAGCTTTTTTGATTCATCTAATATCTTATTAGAGAGAGTGAGTTTATCTGCACGTCCTAGGGAAACTTGTGTGTCCTTGGTAATAAACGTAATTTCATTTTCGTTACCACCAAAACTTGTGGCATCCTTTAAAAGGTTATAGCACACAGCATCGACACCTTTTTTATCTAAAAGAGCCATGGCATTGTTTAATCCCTCTTGTGTATCCATTTCAGCTTTAAAGCCTACAGTTTTTATAGCACTTTTGTCGATAGACGCCAGTACATCGGTAGTCTGCTTTAGTTCAACTCTCCATGTATCTCCAAGTGCTGATTTTTTAAGTTTACCACTTTGTGGCTCTTTGGGTGTAAAGTCTGCAACGGCTGCTACCATAAACAAATAAGGCATTTTCACCTTGTGGTTGCCTGTGGTTACTTTTTTAATAGATAGCTGTGTGGTCTCTAAAATATCTTGAGCATCATGGGCTTCTATGGTTGTAATGGCAGATGGCAGGTCATCAAAGCCCATCGTAGAGATATAGGATACATCTGCACCTCTTAAATAGAGTGCGATACAGAGTGACTTTGCCATTTTCCCAGACGAAAAGTTTGATATATAGCGTACTTCATCTAGTTTTTCTCGTGTTCCACCACCCGTTACAATGACAGATCTATTTTCCCAAAATGGATCACTACATAATGCTTTGGCGACTTCAAAAAATATCTCTGTCGGTTCTGCTAGTCCACCACTTCCCACATCTCCACAGGCAAGAAGTTTATCTTGTGGATGAATAATATCATAGTGATTGTTTTGTAAAAAGGTAAGGGCATTACATGTAGCAGTTTTTGCTAGCATCTGTGTATTGGCTGCAGGAGCAATGAGGATCTTATCTTTAAATGCTAATGCAGTTTGGGTTAAAATATTATCCGCGATACCCTGTGCAATTTTGTTAATGGTATTGGCTGTTGCAGGAGCAATAACAAACACATCACACTTTTTACCCAACTCTATATGATTTAGCTCACTAGCCCAAGATTCGCTCTTCTCTGTTAAAACAGTATTGCGTGTAAGGGCCTCAAAAGTCAATGCAGATACAAAACGCTCGGCGGAGGGACTCATAACTACATGTACAGAAGCACCTGCTTTGACAAAAAGACGTGCGAGATCACAAGCTTTATAGGCTGAGATACTTCCTGTAACACCTAAGAGTACAGATTTGCCGCTTAAATCAATTTGCATATTAGTTGTCTCCAAAAAATTTATAAAAGAAGTTTTTGACAGTTCTCATAGGTGCCCTTGAGATGGCAAGCTCACCTTGTGCTACGTTTTTGTTTATGGTACTTCCTGCTGCTATCATAACATCATCTTCTATGGTAACAGGTGCGACAAGTTGTGTATCTGAACCTACAAAGACATTTTTACCGATCTTAGTCTGGTATTTATTCTTCCCATCGTAGTTACAGGTGATAACCCCTGCACCAAGGTTAGAACCTTCATCTACAGTCGCATCTCCTATGTAGGCAAGATGGCCGGCTTTGACCCCTGTAAGTGTTGATTTTTTGACTTCAACGAAGTTACCGATATGTGTGTCGATAAGCTTTGAATTTGGTCTTACTCTTCCCATAGGACCAACATCTGAATTTTCAATATATGCATCTTCTATCACAGAATGCGCTTTAATATGTGAAGCAATGATATGTGAAGCCCCCTGGATGCTTACACCGTTTTCAAGCATACATTCACCATCAAAAGTAGCCCGTGAATCGATGTAAATTGTTTCTGGCAAACGCATAGAGACACCTGCTTTCATCCACTCTGTCTTGATACGTCTTTGAAGTATCTCTTCTGCATGTGCTAGGTCAAGCTTAGAATTTACCCCTTTAAATTCTTCTTCTTCGACAATGACAGGATGTACAATTTTACCTTCATCTACAGCCATTTTGATAATATCTGTGAGGTAATACTCTTTTTGCGCATTTTCATTGCTTAGAGCAGGTATGTAATTCTCCAATAACTCTTTTTTGACACAGTAGACACCGGCATTAACAGTTTGTATCTCTTTTTGCGCAGGAATACAGTCTTTCTCTTCTACGATCTCCACTACATTTCCCTGACTGATGACTACACGCCCATATCCGGAAGGATTGTCCAGTTTAATCACAGACATGTTAATGTCAGCATCTCCCTGCATGAGTGATTCAAGTGCAGACATGGTAACTAGTGGCATATCACCATTAAGTATAAGTGTTTTACTGTGTGTGACATGCACACCTTTCATAGCCCCGCCTGTACCTGGAAACTGTACTGCATCTTGCATGTGAAAATGTATGCCGCTGTAGTGAGCCTCTATGGCTTCTTGAATACGTGCTGCCTGATGGTAGAGTACTACTGTGATATCATCAGAGATCTGCTGCGCTGCATCTATAGCATGGAAGAGCATAGATTTTCCTGATATTTCATGAAGTACCTTTGGGGTAGTGGACTTCATTCTTGTACCTTGACCTGCTGCGAGTATGACAACACTTATAGACATTTTGGACCTTTTGGGTAGAATTACATATATATTTTATTATTGTGATTATATCCAATGCAAATTAAAGGTATGAAATTTGAACTGTAAACATTTTGGAAGTTGTGGTTCCTGCGGACTCTATGAGATAGGGTATGAGGAACAATTAAAGCAAAAAGAGGAGAGAGTTTCCGGGCTTTTGGCTCCTTTTTATCAGGGTGACTTGGAAGTTTTTGATTCTCCAACAGACCATTACAGAGCCAGAGCAGAGTTTCGTATTTGGCATGAGGGTGACAGATGTGATTATGCTATGGGTAATATCGAGAAAAAAGGTGCGATCAACATAGAAGAGTGTCCCAAAGTCATAAAACCTATAGAAAAGCGTATGTGGAAGTTACTTGAAAAGATCAATGCTTCTACAGAAGTGTTAAAACAACGTCTTTTTGCCGTGGAGTTTTTGGCAACGACTACAGATGAATGTCTTGTCACCATGTTGTATCATAGAAAACTCGATGATATTTGG
>JBFEKK010000131.1:0-3490 GCA_041552675.1 Sulfurovum sp. | reverse complement strand
CCAAGTCTAGTAAGTTCTTCATTCTCTTTTTCGATAGCAATGATTCTACCTTGAGTCTCTTCTGCTACGAATGCAGGATCAAAATCTTTAAAAGAAAGTGTTTTCGGTGACATTGCAGCTGCATGCATTGCAACTTCTTTAAGTACAGGAGTCATTGCTTCAGCTGTCTTAGCAGAGTCACATTTTGCTTCGATGATTACACCGTTTTGGCCGTTAGAATGAACATAACCGTTTACCGCTGTAGTTTCATCTCCAACGATAAGTGCAGCTCTTCTTACATCAAGTTTTTCACCGATTGTCGCAACTTGAAGAGAAAGGTACTCAGAAAAAGGCTCACCATTGATCGTAGAAGCATTGATAGCCTCAGCATCTTTAAGATTATTTTCAAATGCATGATTTACCACTGTATTCATAAGTGCTTTAAATTTATCATTTTGTGCAACAAAGTCAGTTTGAGAGTTGATTTCAACGATCACTGCTTTATTACCTTCGACTTTAACACCGATAGCACCTTCAGCAGCTACTTTCCCTGCTTTTTTAGCAGCAGCACCCATACCCTGGTCTCTAAGCCATGCAACCGCTTTGTCCATATCTCCATCAGCTTCAGTCAATGCTTTTTTACAGTCCATCATTCCTGCATCAGTCATTTCTCTTAGTTTTTTAATATCTTTAGGTCCGAAATTTGCCATTTATTATGCCTTATACTAATTCTTTTGCTTCAGCAATTGCTTCAGCTTTAACTTTAAAATTTGCAGCTTCTTCTTCACTCATTTTAGCAATTTGTGCGTATGTAGTAATACCTGCTTCAATCAACTTTTCACTACCCACTTTACCGATACCTGTAAGTTTTGTTAAATCATCAGCTTCTTTTTCTGCTTTAGGCGCTGATTTTTCTTCTACAAGTGCTGCTACTTCTTCTTCAGATGCTGCTTCAGCCATAACTTCTGCTACTTCTTCGCTAGTCACTACTTCTTCAACTTCATTACCATGTGCTTCATCATATGCCGCTTTACCTTCGATAATCGCTTCAGCCATTTCTTGACAGAAAAGGTTGATTGAACGGATAGCATCATCATTTCCAGGGATTGGATAATCAACCATATCTGGATCACAGTTAGTATCAAGTGGTGCAACAACTTTCATACCAAGTCTTCTTGCTTCTTTAACAGCGATGTGTTCTTTTACAGAATCGATAACAAACATCATGTCCGGAAGTTTTTTCATGTGTCTGAAACCTTCAAGGTAAGAGCTTAATTTCTCTTTCTTTCTCTTAAGCATCAATGCTTCTTTTTTAGTCAAAAGATTGATTTGACCAGTCTCTTCCATTTGCTCAATGATCTCAAGTTTTCTGATTGATTTTTTCATTGTTGGGTAGTTTGTTAACATACCACCTAACCATCTAGTTGCAACGTAAGGCATACCACATCTCTCAGCGTGCTCTTTGATTGCTTGTCTAGCTTGTTTTTTAGTACCTACGAAAAGTACTGTTTGTCCTTCAGCTGCTGCATCTCTTACCACATTGTATGTATATTTGAAATATCTAAGTGTCTTTTGAAGGTCGATAATGTAGATGTTCTTTCTTGCACCGAAAATGAATTTCTTCATTTTTGGATTCCATCTTCTTGTTTGGTGTCCGAAGTGTACACCACATTCGAGTAAGTCTTTCATTGTTACCATAAGTTTCTCCTTGGTATATAATCATAATAGAACTTTCATTTGTAAAAGCTCAGTTAAAAGCATATGCTTCATCACTAGGTTTAATCCGCTGTAGTCCTCAATGTCAATTCTAAATTTAGAATTACACAACCGTGCAAGGAATAACTACATGAGTATTTCCATTATTCAAGCTATTTTTGTAGCCCGTTAGAGAATAAGGAACGCGATTATATCCAAAGGATGTTTAAATGTATATAAATTTTATTGAGGCCTCATACAAAAATCTATACATGGAAGAATCATAGGAAGGAATAAAGGGCAAACACATGGATTACATACAAATATCAGCAATTGAGTCTACTACGTCATCTGGAACAATTATTCCATTGAGGTCCTTAGGTGAAAATTTACCTGTACGCACAAGTATGCCCTTCAATCCTGCATTCTGGGCACCTAATATATCACTTTGAATATCGTCACCGATCATAATGGAAAATTGGGGATCAACACCCATTGATTTACAAGCAAGATGGTAAAAATCACAGCTTGGTTTTCCAATAATATGTGCTTTTTTCCCAGAAGCATTTTCCAGCGCAAAAACAAATGGACCTGCATCTATACTTAATTCACCGTCATAGTCCTTAAAGTAGCGATTCTTAGCCGCAGCGAGAAGTTCCCCACCGTTCATTAGTAGGCGAAAGGCCTCATTCAACCTTTGATATGAAAAGTTTTCCTGTGCATCTCCTACAACAACATAGCGATTAGGAGCTTCTGGAAGATCATCAAAAAATGCTGCTGCTTCATCTGTGAGAAGTAATAGCGCCTTGCTATGATTCTGCTGGAGATAAGATTTTGTAACATCCAGAGCTGTGATTACTTCGGATGCATCGATATCAAAGCCCATTTTTTGAAGCTTCTCAACAACTTGTGTACCTGTCTTTTGTGTTGTATTGGTAAGAAAACGCACTGGAAATTTGGCTTTGAGTTTATGAATGGCTTCGATAGCTCCAGGATAAGGTGTATCCCCAACATAAAGTACTCCCCCAATATCACACAAGATGCCTTTGATAAAAGAAGTCTCCATAGCTCGATCCTTGGATAATATATTTACGTGATTTTCTGCATTTATTCTTTTTGATATTACTCACTACCATTGCAAATATAAAAAGTTATCATAGGTTTTAAAAAATGGAGCATTAAAGAATGTATCCCTAAAAATGCTCCTTATTACATTGGAAGCTTATGCCTGTAACTCTTCAAGTTTGGCTTTCACAGCATCCACATGCTCTTTGACTCTTACTTTTGTCCAATTTGCAGCAATTTTTCCATCTGGGTCTATGATAAATGTAGACCGCACCACACCCATATACTCTTTACCCATGAATTTTTTTAACTGCCAGATGCCAAAAAGCTTACAAAGTTCTTTTTCTTCATCTGCCAATAAGGTAATACCAAGCTCTTTTTTCTCTATAAACTTTCTGTGCTTTTCCGGAGAATCAGGACTTACACCTAAAACAATAGCATCCAAACCTGTAAAGTCTGGAAGTGCCGCTGTAAAGTCACAGGCTTCTGTTGTACATCCCGGAGTGTTGTCTTTCGGATAAAAATAGAGTACGATCCACTTTCCTTTAATGTCTCTAAAACAGATCTCCTCTTCATCCTGGTTGGGTAAACAAAAATCTGGTACTTGTGTTCCTACTTCTAGCATAGTCTATCCTTTATTATTTCTTTTTGGGTAGTATAACAGAATGAATAAAGAAAATGAACCCTCAAAAGAAGAATTACTGGCAGATATAGAAAAACTTATCGCTTATGGCAGAGAAGAACCAACCAT
>JBFEKK010000130.1:0-3510 GCA_041552675.1 Sulfurovum sp. | reverse complement strand
GCTTCCATACCACCAACGATAAGACGTTTGAGGTAAAGTTCAGGTGCGATACGCAGATAACGCTCTACATCCAGAGCATTATGATGTGTGATAAATGGCTTTGCATTTGCACCACCAGGGATAGGGTGCATCATAGGAGTTTCAACTTCTAGAAACTCTTTTTCTTCAAAAAATCTTCTTACCATTGAAACAATTTTGGATCTCATTACAAAGTTCTTTTTGACATCAGGATTCATGATCATGTCAAGGTAACGTTGTCTGTATCTAAGTTCCTGGTCTTGTAGTCCATGGAACTTTTCAGGTAGTGGAGAGATTGCTTTCGAAACGATTTTCATATCTTTACAGTGAAGTGTTAGTTCACCTGTTTGCGTAACAAAAGGGTATCCTGTTGCTTCAATAATGTCTCCGACTTCAAAGAGTTTCTTTGCTACATTGTTATAAAAACCTTCCGGAAGTTCATCTCTATTATAATAGATCTGAACCAAACCTTCTGCATCTTCTATTTTTGCAAAAGCAGCTTTTCCCATGATACGAATAAACTTGAGCCGACCTGTCAGTGAATAGGTTCTGTTCTCATCTTTTTTCTCATCACTCTCTTGCTCTTTGATATAAGCACACTCTTCTAAAAACTGTTTTGAAGGGGTTCCTTTTTGTATTTGGTTAGGGTAAGGATTGATACCTTCTTCTC
This sequence comes from Sulfurovum sp., assembly GCA_041552675.1. Taxonomy (GTDB): domain Bacteria; phylum Campylobacterota; class Campylobacteria; order Campylobacterales; family Sulfurovaceae; genus Sulfurovum. Next base: position 2,822 of record JBFEKK010000130.1, on the reverse strand, counting down.
TTAGTTTTTCTGTTTTTTTGATTCGTTCTTGGATATATTGATTTTCAAATATCAAGCTCTCTCCTGTTGTTGATCTAATTATTGCATGCCAATAGAGTCAAGCCCTATAGACTATTTTGATGTTGAGGCTGCTTTTCAAGCAATCTCACACGATTTATTGTATTTTATGAGCGGGTTAAGTCTGATTATTGGCACTTCTCACAAAGACCGATGATCTTCATCGTATGGTCTGTCATTTGAAAGTTGAACTTTTTTGCTATCTCTTCTTGTCTCTCTTCAATGGTTTCATCGTAAAATTCTATAATATTACCACATTTTGTACAGATAAGATGATCATGATGTTTTTTAAGCCCAAGTTCATATTTTTTGCCTTGCACACCAAAGGAGATAGAACTAGCGATCTCTGATGTTTCAAGTAAAGTAAGCGTACGATATACAGTAGCAATACCGATATTGACATCCGGGTGTTGTTCTTTCAGCAAGGTATAAATATCCTCAGGGGTAAAGTGTCCATTATTTTCGTAAAGGAACTTTAAAACAAGTTCTCGTTGTTTTGTGAACTTAAGTGCGTTTTCTTTTAGAAGTGTTTGGAACTTTTCTAAAAGCAGAGGATATTCAATCATACTGAACCTTATTTTTCTATAGTGATATTGGTTTCAACAATCGAAGCATTGGTCTCAACTGAAACATTCGTTTCAGCAGAAGCAACGACTTCTTTTGTATCAGAAACAGTCAGCCCCAAATCAGAGGTGTCAAGGTTGATAAGGTATGAACCCGCTTCTTTAAGGTATGGATAAAGTACAGAATCATTGATGTACTTTTCTAAATTATCTTTGACAAGTGTTACATTTGATAAAGCAGTCACGATCAACGCAAAAATAAGGAAATACTTTCCTCCTCCTGCGATGAAACCAAAAAGTCGATTGAGAAAACCTAAACCACTTTCACTGGTAAGTTTAGAAAATATAGTACCAAGAATGGTAGCACTAAACCAAATAATGATTAAAATTGCAAGGAAACCAATAAGTTTAAGTAGGGATGCATTCTCTAAATGTAAAAAGTTTGTATCAATAAATGTTGCAGCTTTATCAGAAAGTCTAGAAGCAAAGTACACCCCGCCTACAAGACCTAAAAGACCAAATACTTCTTTGATAAATCCCTGCATAAAACCTTTGATCCCCAGTATCAGTACAATGGCTGAAATCGTGACATCAAAGTAATTAAAGTCCATCATTGAAAAACTTTCCATTGAAAAATCCATATTATTATCCCTTGTTTTTACTATAGTTTTGCGTATTGTATCTATATATCTCTAAAAATGTTTTTAGAGAGTTTTTTGTTAAGATCACACTTTTCCAGAAAGTTCAGCTGGTCTATTGGCATATTGTAAAGCAACGTCACGACTTATCTTCCCATCTTTTAGAAATTTAAGTAGTGCCTGTGTTTGCGTTTGCATACCGGTATCACCTTGCCCTAGTTGCATTTGTGAATATATCTGGTGAACTTTATCTTCACGTATGAGGTTTGAAATCGCGTGATTGGTTACCAAGATCTCTGAAGCAGCTACACGACCACCCCCTAACTTAGGAAGAAGTGCCTGTGCGATAACTGCAACCAAAGAAGAAGCGATCATAGCTCTGATCTGTGGTTGTTCATCCCCGGTAAAGACATCGATAATACGGTTGATGGTTCCAGGTGCTGAAGAGGTATGTAGTGTACCAAATACAAGGTGACCTGTTTCAGCCGCAGTAAGTCCAGCTTCTATGGTTTCTTTATCCCTCATCTCCCCGATCAGTATAATGTCAGGGTCTTGACGCATGGCATATTTGAGGGCTACTGCAAAAGAGGCAGTATCTTCACCTACACCTCTATGTGAGAAGACACAGTTTTTATTCTTGTGGATGAACTCCACCGGATCTTCTACTGTGACGATGTGTTTTCGTTCGTGAAGGTTGATCTCATTGAGCATTGCAGCCAGTGTTGTTGATTTACCAGAACCTGTTGGTCCGGTGACCAAAATAAGCCCTTTTTCTCTCTTGATAAGTTTTTTATAGACTTCAGGAGCACCCAGGTCATCCAATGAAGGTACATCAATAGGAATGATCCTGAAGGCCGCAGCAGTAGCACCTAATGTACGATAGTAGTTTGCTCTGAATCGTCCTATGCCAGGAAGCAAGAGTGCGAAGTCAAGTTCATCATGCTCTTCAAATTGTTGTTTTTGCTTTTCTGTAATAAGCGAGTAACACATCTCCTCGATAATTTCTCCTGTAAGTAGAGGTAGGTTTACTTTTTTAAGTTCACCATCAAGTCTTATCTGTGGTTCCGTATCTTTTACGAGGTGGAGATCTGATGCGCCATGCGTCACAACACTTTGAAGCAGTTTTTTGATATCAAAATCAGTCATGATTATCCTTTTTTCAATGTATGGTTTCTAGATATTGAGACTCATTATACCCAACTATCACCTTGTTATCAAGCACAATAACAGGCCGTTTAATGAGCATGTTTTCTTTTGCCAGCCAACGTTGTTTATCTTCGTCAGAAAGAGCTAGTTCTTTCAGTTTTAGAGTTCGGTAGGTTGTGCCTCTGGTATTGAAGAGGGTTTGGATATCGGTATGTTTTAACCATGAAGCTATAGTGTTTTGGTCCACTGGCGTTTCACGGAAATCTATAAACTCATACGCTATCTCATGAGATTTAAGATATTTTATCGCTTTTCTGACACTGTCACAATTCTTGATACCATAGATCTTTAACATGAAATGCACTTATTCGATGATCGCTGGTACGATGAAAAAGTCATCTTTTGCTTGAGGTGCATG
>JBFEKK010000129.1:0-3522 GCA_041552675.1 Sulfurovum sp. | reverse complement strand
TGGTATCCTCGTAGATTATGCGATTAGCGGAACATTACCAAAAGGGTTTAAGAAACCTGGTAGCAAATCAAAAATTACTGTAGTAAAGAAAAAAGTGGAAACTGTAGAGAAAAAAGTTTCAACTCCAGAAGTTGAAACTGCAGCTGCAGAAAAACCAGCAGCAGAAACTACAGTCGATACTTCTGAAGTGACAACAGAAGAGAAAGTTGAGACAGTGACGCCAGAAGTGACTTCAGAAAGCACTGAAAAGCCTGAAGTGAAAACGGTGAAGAAACGTAAAGGTATCTCTGTCGTAAGCAAGAAAGCAGAACCTGAAGCACCAGCAGCTGCAGAAGAAGCTGAAGATAAACCAAAGAGAAAAACACTTTCTCGAGGTGGAATTAAAATTGTGAGAAAAGCAAAACCTGCACCGGTAAGAGCTGCAACGAAGATCTCTATGGATGAGCAAACACCATATGTATCAAAAAAGAAGCCAAAGAAGGTAGCTGAAGCCAGAGAAACTGGTACCAAAATAGATATTTTCAACCATGACAGTATGAGTGGCGATATTGACAGCGGTTTCGGTGGTGAAGAGGTAGTACTTTTAGACTTCTCTGATAAAAATATCTATGAAGATATGATGCGTCAAGAACAAAAACGTAAAGAAGAAGCGAAGAAAAGAGAAGCAGCAAGTGGTGGACCTATTAAAGGTAAACAAGCATTCCGTCCTCAGCAAAAACGCTCACTTAAACGTGGTGGTAAACGTAAAAAGTATGAAAAAGTAGAAAATACTGAAGTAGTAACTTCTGTAGAGATCCCTGAAAATGTAAGGGTTTATGAGTTTGCTGAAAAGGTAAACCGTTCTGTAGGTGAAGTGATCGGTGTACTTTTTGCATTAGGTATGATGGTAACGAAGAATGACTTTTTAAGTAAAGATGAAATCGAGATATTGGCCGAAGAGTTTGAAGTTGAAGTCACGACTGTCAACCCACTTGATGAACTTGAGATTGCAGAAGATTATGATGCAGAAGAAGATGAGGCGAATCTTGAGGAGAGACCACCTGTGATTACGATCATGGGACATGTTGACCACGGAAAGACATCACTTCTTGACAGAATTCGTACTTCTAAAGTAGCAGATAAGGAAGCAGGTGGTATTACACAGCACGTAGGTGCCTACCAAGTAGAAAAAAATGGTAAGAAGATCACATTTGTGGATACTCCGGGTCATGAAGCATTTACTGAAATGCGTTCACGTGGAGCACAGGCGACAGACATAGTTATTATTGTTGTGGCAGCAGATGACGGTGTCATGCCTCAAACCAAAGAAGCGATCGCGCACACCAAAGCAGCAGGAGTACCTCTTATCGTTGCGATTAATAAAATGGACAAAGAGAGTGCAAATCCTGACAACGTGAAGGCTCAACTTTCTGAGATAGGTATCATGGCAGCAGACTGGGGTGGAGAGTATGAATTTGTTCCTGTCTCAGCACATACAGGTATGGGTATAGATGACTTACTTGAGACCATTCTTTTACAAGCAGAAGTGATGGAACTCAAAGCCAACCCAAATAGAAAAGCAAAAGCGGTTGTGGTAGAAAGTTCTCTTGAAAAAGGTTTTGGACCAGTGGCCAATGTGATTATCAAAAATGGTACCTTACATATAGGTGACAATGTGATCGTAGGTAAGACATATGGACGTATCAAAGCCATTAAATTGGATGATGGAAGTAATGTAAAAGAGATCGGACCAAGTACACCGGCGGCTATTGTAGGACTTAATGAAGTACCAGGGGCGGGTGATGAACTTATCGTGATGGATACAGACAAAGAAGTACGTGAATTGGCTGAGAAAAGAGCTGAGTATGATAGAACTAAGCAACTTTCTAAAAGTACGAAAGCATCTCTTGATGATCTTTCTGCACTTATTGCTGAAGGACAGCTCAAGTCACTTCCTGTGATCATTAAAGCAGATGTTCAAGGTTCTCTTGAAGCGATCAAAGGAAGCCTAGAGAAGCTTAGAAATGAAGAAGTCAAAGTCAACATCATTCATGAAGGTGTGGGTGGCGTAACAGAGAGCGATCTTGCACTTGCCGATGCATCTGAGCATTCAGTTGTACTTGGATTTAATGTACGTCCGACAGGCGCAGTGAAGAAGAAGGCAAAAGAGTTAGGTATTGAGATACGTTCTTACTCTATTATCTATGATCTTCTTGATGATGTGAAAGCACTTCTTGGCGGTATGATGAGCCCTGTGATTTCTGAAGAAGTTACCGGACAGGCAGATGTACGTGAGACATTTGTTGTGGGTAAAGTTGGTACGATTGCCGGGTGTAAAGTGTCTGATGGTGTGATCACAAGAAATTCTAAAGCAAGACTTATCCGTGATGGTGTTGTTATTTATGAGAGTACTATTTCTTCACTCAAGCGTTTCAATGAAGATGCAAAAGAAGTGAAGAATGGTTATGAATGTGGTATCATGCTCGCAAATTATAATGATATTAAAGAGGGTGATGTGATCGAAACATTTAAAGATGTTGAAGAACAGGTTACTTTATAGAACGTCATTTGAGCAAAGTCCAAATGACAACGCTGCCGCTGATACTATTTCAGCAGTTAGCTTATGCGACCAGTCGCATTATGAATAAGAAAGGTCAAAGATGACACATGAAGAGATTAAAAGACATCGTGTAGAATCTGTACTTAAAGAGATTATTCCTGAAGCACTTGGCAGTTTGGATGATGAACGTATTAACGGACTGACAGTCACTGACGTGGTGTGTTCAAAAGGTAGATCGGATGCCAAAGTCTATCTGGATACTTCTTTTTTAAGTGAGAAAGAACAGCGTGAAGCACTTAAACAGCTACGAGCTGTAGCAGGATATATACAGAATCACTGTAAACAGAGTGAAGGGTGGTTTAAGGCCCCAAGATTTACTTTTGAGTTCGATCATCAGTTAGAAAAAGTGAGTCGGATAGAAGACCTCTTTAAACAAATAAGTACTAGAAATGCTAAAGATGATGAGGAGTCTACAGATGAATCTTGAAACACAAATAGCTAAAATTATAGAAGCCAATGGTGCATCTTTGTATGATATAGAGATAGTGACAGAATTCGAAGAGACAATTTTTCGTGTCTTAGTGACAAAAACGGGTGGAGTGGATCTCGACTTATGTGCGACTATTTCTCATGAACTATCACCTTTTTTAGATGTGCACCCCCCTATGAGTCAAAAATACCGTTTGGAGGTCAGTTCTCCAGGTATAGAGAGAAAACTTACAAAACCGGTGCACTTTAAAAATGCCATCGGTGAAAAAGTGAAGCTCAAGATCTCAGGTGGTGACAAAGTGAAAGGGATCCTCAAAAGTGCTGATAACGATGGTATCGTTGTGGAAACAAAACAGGGTGAGGAAAGCTTTGAATATGGAGCATTAGGTACAGCAAAAACCTATTTTGACTGGAACTAGATTTAGCTTTTACGTAAAGGAGAGGTTGCCGTGAGAGATGAATTTTATATGCAACTTGCTCTGGATAAAGCGTGG
>JBFEKK010000128.1:0-3564 GCA_041552675.1 Sulfurovum sp. | reverse complement strand
TACTAAGTACCCTTGTGCAGATTGTAGTATATGTCTTTGCTGTGGAGCGGGAGATAATTATGATACAAGTATCACATTATAGTATGATTAATTGATGGTTACAGTCACTTCACCTATTGTTTATACTACTGAAGTTAATCGTTCGAAATTCATTACACATCTTGTACCTATTTCTGAGTATGAAGGTTTACAAGCTGAACTGAAAGCTGAGCATCCCAAAGCAAATCATGTGGTCTATGCCTTACGTCATTTAAATGAATTTGGGCAAATCGTTGAAAACGCTTCTGATGATGGAGAACCCAAAGGATGTGCAGGTGTACCGGCACTGAATGTTTTACGTGGCGAAGAACTTATCAACTGTGCAGTACTCATAGTACGGTACTTTGGCGGTATAAAGCTTGGTACAGGCGGTATGGCTAGAGCGTATGCTTTGGCTGTGAAAGATGTATTGAAAGAGGCTAGACTAGTCCCTTATGAAAAAGAAATTATCTATATGTTTTCGACAAACTATAATGAAGTGGATAAAACACTCTATAGACTTAAACAATTAGATCTAGCGAATTATGAACGTGATTTTGGTGTGGATAAAGTGGTTTGGAAGTTAGTTGGAAGTGAAGCAAAGATTGAACAGTTGAAAGAAGAAGGCCTATAAAGCCTCTTCATCTTCCTCTCCTGTTCTAATACGGATCGTTTTAGAGATATCAGATACAAAGATCTTACCATCACCAATTTTACCTGTTTTAGCAGCAGTCATGATCGCTTCTATCGCTTTATTGGCATAATCATCACTACTCACGATGATCTCTATCTTCACCTTAGGTATAAATTCCACAACGTATTCAGCACCTCTGTAGAGTTCAGAGTGACCTTGCTGTCTTCCATATCCTTTTACTTCAGATACCGTCATCCCCTCTATGCCTTGCTCTACAAGAGCATCTTTTACCTCTTCTAGTTTAAATGGTTTGATGATTGCTTCAATTTTTTTCATTCGTTATCTCCTTATATACTACGTTTAAATTCAGGGTATGATTCTATACCACATTCTGTCGCATCTATTCCCTCAAGTTGTTCTTCATCACTTGCACGAAGTACAAAGATTTTGTTAATAATGTATATTGTAATCCATGAAAGTGGAAAAACAATAATACCTACAACAAGTATACCTTTTAATTGTGTCCAGATGCTTACATCTGCTACAAAAATACCTACTGCAAGCGTACCCCAGATACCATTGATTAAGTGAACGGATAACGCACCTACAGGGTCATCCATTCTAAATTTATCGAAAATAGGTACAAATAAGACAACCAAAGCTCCACCAATTGCACCAATGAGTATTGGTGTATGAATGTCATATTGGTCAGGTCCAGCTGTGACTGCGACAAGCCCACCTAATGCACCATTGAGTATCACGGTGATATCGAATTTCTTATATCTAAAGTAAGTCAGTAACCACCCTGCGATAGCTCCTGCAAGACCAGCTGTATTGGTGTTCATGATAGTGAGTGCGACTGCATCAGCATTCTCTTTTGATGAGATCGCTCCAACAGAACCACCGTTAAATCCAAACCAGCCGATCCAGAGCAATAGAGCTCCCAATGTGACTAAAGGAATGTTAGATGCTGGGATAACACGGACTATATTATCTTTGTATCTTCCACGTCTAGGTCCCATAATGAGGATAGCTGCAAGCAGTGCCCAACCTCCAGTAGAATGGATCACGGTTGACCCTGCAAGGTCAGAAAGCGATGAAATATCCAAGGCTGTTCCAGCTAAAAAGTTCGTTCCCCATGTAAGGTTTACAATGACTGGATAGATAAAAGCTCCAACAAGAACCGTAAATATTGCCAAAGGCAGTATACGAGAACGTTCACTCACTCCACCACTCATAATATTGACTACTTTACCTACAAATGCCATCTGAAACATAAAAAATGCCCATTTGCTCATACCGTCTTGATGGTCCCAGCTTCCAAAGGCAAGCTCATAACCTATAAGTAAAAAAGCCAGAGAAGCTATCGCATAGATCATCACATTTACGGTAAGCACAGAAGTGACATTTTTTGTTCGTACCAATCCTGCTTCGAGCATGGCAAAACCTGGCACCATAAAGATGATGAGGGTCATGGCAAAGAGTGCGAAGAAGGTATCTATGACGTAATTTATTTCCATATTTAGTTCCTTATATTCTAGTGCTAGTATTGTATCGGTTATTGGAATGGATTGAAAGTGTATATTGTTCGAAAATAAAGCAGTTTATAAAATGATGATGAGTCAATGAGGAGAAAAATGATTAAAAATTAATCATCAGAGGAGGGAGAAGACAATGCCTTCTCCCTATAAAAGATTAGAGTGCGTCAGCGTCAGTTTCATCTGTTCTGATACGAATGACATGGTCAATCGTACTTACAAAGATCTTACCATCACCAATTTTACCTGTTTTAGCAGATTCGCTGATAATTTTAATGGCAGTCTCTGCATAGGCATCCGAGCTTACCACAATTTCAATTTTAATTTTTGGGATAAATTCAACCACATATTCAGCACCTCTGTAAAGCTCTGAGTGACCTTGCTGTCTTCCGTATCCTTTTACTTCAGATACTGTCATACCTTCAATACCAGCTTCTACAAGAGCATCTTTTACATCTTCTAGTTTAAATGGTTTGATTATTGCTTCAATTTTTTTCATTGTTTAATCCTTTATAAATTATAATGTAGTTAATGCCTTAAGCATTAACTACAGTTTCACCGTGAATTGTTTCATCAAGACCAGCTGACTCAGTTTCTTCATCTACTCTTGCACCGCCTGTGACCGCTGAAGCGATATAGTAAACGATAACAGTTCCGATAAGTGTAAAGAGACCAACAACTACTACTGATTCAACTTGAACCATGAATTGTCCCATTCTGTCACCACTCTCTTTAAGTGGACCATCCCAGAGTAGATCTTTGTCATCAAGAGCAAGGAAACCTGTTGCAAGAGCACCCCAGAGACCTGCTAAGAAGTGGATACCAAATGCATCAAGAGAATCATCATAACCAAGTTTTTTCTTAAGTGTTACAACACCGAAGAATGCTACGATAGAACCAACTATACCTACGATAAACGCTCCACCAACACTTACAAAACCTGCAGCAGGCGTAATAGCAACAAGACCAGCAATGATACCTGAAGCGATCCCAAGAAGTGTAGGCTTTTTAAAGACAAACCACTCAAGCAACATCCAAGTTATAGCAGCTGCAGCAGTTGCAACAGTAGTTGTCATTACAGCAAGACCAGCGATAGCGTTTGCACCAAATGCTGAACCACCGTTAAATCCATACCAACCGAACCATAATAATGCTGCACCCACTGCAGTAAGAAGAATACTATATGGTTTCATAGCTACTTTAGGGTAACCTGCTCTTTTACCAACTAAGATAGCAAGAACAAGACCAGCCAAACCACCATTCATGTGTACAACCGTACCACCAGCAAAGTCAAGAGCACCAGCATCAAAAAGAAGTGCACCGTCTCCACCCCATACCATGTGTGTTATTGGAGCATAAACAAGAAGACCCCAT
>JBFEKK010000127.1:0-3593 GCA_041552675.1 Sulfurovum sp. | reverse complement strand
GAATTTTGGAAATTAAATACCAATCAGGAGGTCATTATGGCTTTAGATCAGGCGAAAAAAGCAGAAATTATTGCTAAATATGCTAGAGGAAACGGCGATACAGGTTCAACAGAAGTACAAGTAGCTCTTATTACAGAGAGAATTAAATACTTAACTGATCACCTTAAAACAAACAAAAAAGATCACTCTTCAAGACTAGGACTACTTAAACTAGTAGGTCAAAGAAGAAGACTTATGAGATATCTTAAAAATACAGATCTTGCTAGATGGAACACTATCAAAACAGATCTCGGTATTAGAAACTAATACTTCATCCCTTATCAGCCTTTGGGCTGATAAGTTTTATAAAAATACATACACTTTCCCCCTTCAACCACCAAAACTTTTATTTTACACACAAGTTACACATCAATTTGCTAACCTAAAAACAGGCACTTTTTATTAAGTTTAGTCATATTAACTCAACTAGTACTTGACAAAGGTACACTCAATGTTGTATAATTATTTTAAGCATTAGATAGGAAGATGCAATATTTATAAACAAAAGGAGGTCTGTATATGAGTCAAGAGAATGAAAATCTTGAAGAGCCTCAGGCTGAAGAAGTCGAAGAGCAAACAGAAGTAGAGGAGACTGCGGAAGTTGATCCTCTTGAAGTTGCGCTTGCAGAAGCTGCTGACTATAAAGATAAGTATCTCAGAGCCCATGCTGACTTTGAAAACGCTAAAAAACGTTTAGAAAAAGATAAAATGAATGCAGTGTCCTATGCAAATGAAAGTTTTGCCAAAGACATTTTAGCAGTCATGGACTCTTTTGAGAACGCACTTGTATCTATGGAAAGTGCAGATGAAGAAAATGCTTCAGAAGTACTTGAAAAGATGAAAGAAGGAGTCAACCTAACCTATGATCAGCTTAAAAAGATATTGGAAAAAAACCATATCAAAGAAGTGGAGTGTGAAGGTGAATTTGATCCGGAAGTACATCAAGCGATCATGCAAGTCGAAAGTGATGCGCATGAAACAGGTGAAATAGTTCAAGTGATGCAAAAAGGGTATACAATAAAAGATCGTGTTTTGAGACCAGCGATGGTTTCTACCTGTAAATAAAAAATAAATAGAATAGTTAAGGATTTAATATGGCAAAAGTATTAGGAATAGATTTAGGAACAACAAACTCTGCAATGGCAGTGTTTGAAAATGGTGAAGCAAAGATCATCGCTAATAAAGAGGGTAAAAATACTACACCTTCTATTGTGGCATTTACAGATAAGGGTGAAGTACTTGTCGGTGAGTCTGCAAAAAGACAAGCGATCACAAACCCTGAGAAAACAATTTACTCTATTAAAAGAATTATGGGTCTTATGATGAGTGAAGATAAGGCTAAAGAAGCACAAGAGAAGCTTCCTTACCATATCATAGACAGATCTGGTGCATGTGCGATCGAAGTAGCAGGTAAAACGTATACACCGCAAGAAATTTCTGCAAAAGTACTTATGAAAATGAAAGAGGATGCAGAAGCATATCTTGGTGAGACTGTAACAGATGCAGTTATTACTGTACCGGCATATTTTAATGATGCGCAAAGAAAAGCAACAAAAGAAGCTGGAACGATCGCAGGACTAAATGTACTTCGTATCATCAATGAGCCTACAGCAGCTGCACTTGCGTATGGGCTTGATAAAAAAGAATCAGAGCAGATTGTAGTTTACGATCTTGGTGGTGGTACATTTGACGTTACTGCACTTGAAACAGGTGATGGTGTGGTTGAAGTTATGGCAACAGGTGGGGATGCATTCCTTGGTGGTGATGACTTTGATAACAAGATCATTGATTTTGTAGCAAATGAATTCAAAGCTGAGACTGGTATCGATGTTAAAGCAGATGTTATGGCACTTCAAAGAGTTAAAGATGCGGCTGAAACAGCAAAAAAAGAGCTTTCATCATCAACTGAAACAGAAATAAACCTTCCGTTCATTACGGCTGATGCATCAGGACCAAAACACTTAGTGACAAAGATCACTAGAGCAAAATTTGAATCACTTATCGGTGACTTGGTAGCAAGTACGATCAAAACGGTTCAAGGTGTACTTAAAGATGCGGGTCTTAACACTTCTGATATCAATGAAGTGGTGATGGTCGGTGGTTCTACAAGAGTACCACTGGTTCAAGAAGAGATGAAAAAATTCTTTGCTAAAGAGCTGAACAAATCTGTGAACCCTGATGAAGTGGTTGCACTTGGTGCGGCGATCCAAGGTGGTGTACTTGCAGGTGATGTGAAAGATGTACTTTTACTTGATGTCACACCACTTTCTCTTGGTATCGAAACGTTAGGTGGAGTAACAACGAAAGTGATCGAAAAAGGAACAACCATTCCAGCGAAGAAGTCACAAGTGTTCTCAACAGCTGAAGATAACCAACCAGCAGTGAGCATTCATGTACTTCAAGGGGAAAGAGAGTTCTCAAAAGATAACAAATCACTGGGTATGTTCGAACTTAGAGATATCCCGGCGGCACCAAGAGGTGTACCACAGATAGAAGTAACATTCGACATCGATGCGAATGGTATCTTGACTGTATCTGCGCAAGACAAAGGTACGGGTAAATCTCAAGAGATCAAGATCACCGGTTCGTCAGGACTTTCTGATGAAGAGATCGAAAAAATGGTTCAAGATGCTGAAGCGCACAAAGCTGAAGATGAGAAAAGAAAAGAAGTGGTTGAAGCAAGAAATCAGGCAGATGCACTGGTTCACCAGACGAAAAAGTCATTGAGTGATCTAGGTGAAAACTTTGATGCTGCAGAAAAAGCAAGTATTGAAGCGGCTATTGAAGAGCTTGAAACTGTACTTAAAGATGACTCTGCAACTAAAGAGCAGATAGAAGAAAAAGTAAAAGCATTGACTGAAAAAAGTCACAAGCTAGCTGAAGCAATGTACGCTAAAGAACAAGGCGGTGCAAACCCTGAAGCAAAAAAAGCAGACGATGACGATGTTATCGATGCCGAAGTAGAGTAAGACTCTGCTTACTTATAATGATAAGAGGCCCATGCCTCTTATCATTGAGATAAGATTGAAAATACGAAATAAAGATTTTGTATTTTGAGTTTTATCTTAAATTAGAAGTCAAATGGATGCTGTGCCATTAGCCATAGGTGGGTACCTTCTTCTCCATATGCAACATCAAGGCGTATGGGTAATTCTGATACCATTGCCCTCAAGCTGATACCTGCATCATATTTCATGTCACTTACAAGATCAAAACTGTATTGATCATGCACCCGTCCTGCCTCTGCAAACAGAACCACCTGAATCCAATCTACTTTTGCCGGTATCCAAGAGACATCTTTTAAAGGATTATAGTCGATGATAGCTCTGTATTCCGCAGCAGCATAAAAGGCTGCTTTGTCTGAAAAACGATCTTGATCATAGCCTCTCATCCTGTTGAATCCTCCTAATCTGGCACCTTCCCACATAGGGGGGCGATGTGCATCAAAGCCTGGAGAGATCTCTGTATCATTGTCCCAAGAGAATGAGTATCCTGTCCATAGACTTAGGGCAAGGACATTTTGTTGTGTGAAAGAAAACGTATCGAGCTCAATG
>JBFEKK010000126.1:0-3606 GCA_041552675.1 Sulfurovum sp. | reverse complement strand
TCTAGTGCTGATGTATCTGTCGTTTTTGTTGCTTCGGCAGTTTCTGAACTATCTACTTGTCTTTCTGTGACCCCTTCAATTTCGTTCAATTCTATCGTATATCCTGTAAGCATAGAGGCTAGACGGATATTAATTCCTGATTTACCGATTGCTTTTGCTTTTTGATCACTTGTAATGTTGACAACCGCTTTTTTCGCATCAGCATCTACTTTGATACTCTGTGAAATTGCAGGACTTAATGCACGTGTAATGAAAACTTCAGGGATAGGTGAAAATTCGATACAGTCGATATTTTCACCATTAAGTTCTTGACTTACTGCATTGATTCGTACACCTTTGACACCCACAGCTGCACCGATAGGATCAACATTCATCTGGTCTGTTTTAAGTGCTATTTTTGCTCTTTCTCCCGGGATTCTCGCTGCAGCTACAATCTCTACTACACCATCATCAATCTCTGGTACTTCACTTGCCATAAGTGCTTCTAAAAATTTAGGTGAGGTTCTTGTCAGCTCTAGGAAAAGGCCATATTCCGGATCAACACTTACATATCTTAGAAGTGCACGGATAGAGTCTCCACGTTTAAACTTCTCACCTTTGATACGGTTTCTCTGTGTAAGAATACCTTTAAGTTCACCGATCTCAACATGTGTGTTGTCATCCGCATCCACACGGTTCACTGTACCTAACATCACTGAACCTACTTTATCTCTATACTTTTCAAATAGATCCTGTTCTACACGTCTTTGTACATGGTATTCAAGCTCTCTGAAAAGATTTGCTGAAGCAGTACGACCATGATCTTCAAGGATAAACTCCTCTTTAAGCTGATCTCCGATCTCTAAAGAGTCATCAAACTCTTTTGCCTCAGAAAGGGAGATAAAACTGTCTGATTCTATTTCTTTTGTATTTCCTTCTTTCCCTACTTGTACATAAAGTTGTTCATCATTATCCGCTACGACAGTAATGATCTTATAGACAGAATACGTTTTTGTATCAGGGTCAATGATCGCTTCAAATGTACTTGTAAAACTTGTCAGTTTCTTAGCCGTATTGATCAAAGCTTCTTTAAAAGCCTCTATAGCATGCTCTTTAGAGATATTTTTTTCATGTGCGATCGCTTCTATAATGTCTAATATTTTTTCCATTATTATTTCCTATTCATAAGTGTTTTTCATAATCAATACAATATACCGCTACAAGAGGTAACATAACAGTGTCAATAACGTCTTGGGAGGTGTTGTTTTTGAAGTTGAATATTATAGCTAACCAAAGCTTTACAGAAAATAAAGTATAATTCTTACATTAGTCGGAACAATAAATAATATAATTTAAAAGGTAAACATAGATGAAATTAAAACTTGCTAGAACAACACTTAAAGCGAAACCAAAGACGATTGAGTTGCAAAAACTAGAAGACGAACTAGCGAATAAATCTATATTTTATTTTGATAAAGATAACTCGCATAAAGAGCTTAAAGAGTTAATCGAATATTTTGAAGAAAAAGGTTTTTCAGTATATATGAGAGAAGTCAAGTACGGACTTGATGAAAATGAATATATCTACGAAGTACACATTATCGCATAAGACTGCTTCTAAAGTAGGCTTGGCGTCAGCATAGTTTTTTGAGCTTTAGTTCAAAAAACTACCCCATTAAAGAAGAGATAACATTTGAGTAAAAAATTATTTATAGAAACACTTGGTTGTGCGATGAATGTTCGTGACAGTGAACATATGATCGCAGAACTGAACCAAAAAGAATCCTACGAAATCACTGAAAATCTAAAAGATGCTGATCTTATCATTATCAATACCTGTTCTGTAAGAGAAAAGCCTGTAGCAAAACTTTTTTCAGAGATCGGTGTATTTAACAAACACAAAAAACCTTCTGCCAAAATAGGTGTTACAGGATGTACAGCATCCCATTTAGGTGATGAGATCATTAAACGTGCACCCTCTGTGGATTTTGTGTTAGGTGCAAGAAATGTATCGAAGATCACTGAAGTGGTAGATAAAAAACATGCAGTAGAGGTAAGTACAGACTTTGATGAAAGTACTTATGCCTTTGGTGAGTATAGGAGCAATCCGTTTAAGGCAATGGTAAACATCTCTATAGGATGCGATAAGTCCTGTACCTTCTGTATCGTACCAGCAACACGTGGAGATGAGATATCTATCCCTTCTGACCTTATCGTACAGGAGATCAAAAAGGCAGTAGCTACCGGGGCAAAGGAAGTGATGCTTCTTGGACAAAATGTCAACAATTACGGAAGACGATTTGGATCCTCTGAAGAGCGTTGTGACTTTACACAGTTGTTACAAAAGATCTCTAAGATTGAAGGTTTAGAACGTATACGATTTACCTCTCCTCATCCTTTACATATGGATGATGCTTTCATCCAAGAGTTCGCCTCTAACCCTAAGATATGTAAACAGATACATGTGCCTTTACAAAGTGGTTCAACTTCACTGCTTAAAGCAATGAAAAGAGGGTATACCAAAGAGAACTTCCTGAACCGTTGTGAAAAGATACGTACACTGTGTCCTGAAGCAACCATCTCTACAGACATTATCGTTGGATTTCCAGGTGAAAGTGATGCAGACTTTGAAGATACGATGGATGTACTAGAAAAGGTACGTTTTGAACAGATGTTTTCATTTAAGTATTCTCCTCGTCCACATACCGAAGCAGCAGAGTTTGATAATCAAATCGACAGCGCTGTAGCAGGAGAGAGATTAACACGACTTCAGGCACGACATACTGAAATCCTGGATGAGATCATGGATGCTCAGTTAGGTACAGTACATAAAGTCTATTTTGATGAACTCAAACCTAACGGAAGGGTTTCTGGACGCTCTGATGACGGTAAACTCTTTTTTGTTCAAGGAAGTGAAGAGCTTTTAGGTAAAATAGTAGATGTCAAAGTGACTAAAACCTCTCGGGGTGCTCTTGATGGAGTACTTGTTTAGGATATCCAATGTTTAAAACATTATCACGAAGTATCGCTCAAGTCATACTCCCTCCACTTGGCTATCTTCTGATGCGTTTTTTTTGGGTCACGACTAAAAAAAACTTTCATATCACAGGTGAGATCACACAAGATCAGTCCATTGTCGTCTGTTGGCACGGTGAATTACTGATGTCTCCTCAAGCCTATCGGTATTTTCATAAAAAACAGTTAGCTTCCGGGATCATATCGAGGCATTTTGATGGTGAGATGATCGCAAGGATGTTGATGTACTTCTCTATATCGCCCTTAAGAGGTTCCAGCAGTCGTGGAGCTGCTCAAGTGCTGTTAGAGGCATTCAGGGCATTGAAAAAAGGGGATGATCTCCTGGTCACGCCTGATGGACCCAGAGGGCCACGCCATTCGATCAGTGGTGGTGCCATAGCTTTGGCACATAAGGCCAAAGCACCGGTATTGACAGTGAATTATATACCTAAGGCATATTGGCAGCTTGGAAGTTGGGATAAATTTGTCATTCCCAAACCTTTCACAACCATCGATTTTTATTTGGAAAATGTCTCTTTGGAGGGAATGAAACTGGATGAAGCCAGAAAGTTCCTTAGTGACAAAATGTTAGCGCATACGGTACATTAAAAG
>JBFEKK010000125.1:0-3613 GCA_041552675.1 Sulfurovum sp. | reverse complement strand
ATCGTATTTTCAAAGCCAGATTCTGATACATTTCTAAAAACCATTGATCAGGCATTTGCACTGTATAAAACAAAAGCACGCTACAATAAAATCGTCAAGCATAACATGCTCTGTGATTTTTCATGGAAAGAAAGTGCACAGCATTATATTAAACAATATAAAAAAATCATACAAAAGTAAACCTATGGATAAATTAAATATTTTGATTGCATCATCCGAAGTTGTTCCTTTTGCGAAGAGTGGTGGCTTAGCAGATGTGGCCGGTACCCTTCCTAAAGCCTTACGTGCGTTAGGACATGATGTACGTATTGTGATGCCCCGTTATTACATTGTTGATAAAGAAAAATATGCATTACGACCGCTTGAAGGTTCATTAGGGGTACCTATGGGCGTTATGGGTGAAATATGGGGAAGTGTTTTAGAGGGTGTTCTCCCCGGGAGTGATGTTCCTGTTTACTTTATCGAACATGAAGTTTTTTTTGGAAGAAAAGGTCTTTATGATGAAGAGGGGAAAGGATACAGTGACAATGACAATCGCTTTATATTCTTCTCAAAAGCAGTGATGCAAATAGCCAAGAAAATACATTTTAAGCCTGATGTCATTCATGCAAATGACTGGCACACGGCAGCGATTCCAGTTCTACTCAATACTACATATGCATTTGACCCTGATTTTAAAAATACAGGGACACTGCTGAGTATTCACAACTTACAGTATCAAGGCAAGTTTTACAAAGGCATAATGGATGTACTTGGTGTCGGCTGGGAACATTTTAATGTGGATGAGCTTGAAGAGTATGATGGGGTAAACCTGCTTAAAGGCGGGATAGTTCATGCCGATGCGATCAACACTGTGAGTAAAAAATATGCACAAGAGATACGTACACCTGAATTTGGCTGGGGATTGGATCAATTGATAAATGAAAAAGCATATAAACTCTATGGTATTCTTAACGGTGTAGATTATGATGAATGGAATCCTGCAGTTGATACGTTGATCCCTCAGACTTTCGACGTGGATGATCTTTCAGGTAAAGAGATATGTAAAGCAGCTTTGCAAAAACAGTTTAACCTTCCACAATCCTCTGATGTACCTGTGATAGGATTGGTCGGTCGTCTTGTAGAGCAAAAAGGGATCACTTTATTGTCAGCAGCGATATGGAACTTAATGGAGCTTGATATCCAAATAATATTGCTAGGTACCGGAGAAAAATGGGCAGAACATTTTTTCTCTGATGTCGCATCAAAATATCCGGATAAATTTGCCTGTTATATCGGTTATCGAAATGATATTGCGCATCACATAGAGGCAGGGAGTGATCTTTTCCTCATGCCTTCACTTTTCGAGCCTTGTGGATTGAATCAGATCTACAGTTTACGTTATGGTACCCTGCCGATCGTTCGTGCAACGGGAGGATTGGATGATACTATTGAAAACTATGATAGTGCAAATAAAAGTGGTTCAGGGTTTAAATTTTATGATGCAACACCCGAAGCACTCACTGGAACTGTAAAATGGGCCGTAGATACCTGGTATCATGATAAGACCGGATTTGATAAGCTTCGACGTAATGCTATGCAGAAACGTTTTGACTGGAAAGAAGCGGCACAGGGTTATGAAGACCTTTACTACCATATCGTCAGTGGCCGCCTTAGTAGCAGTCATCAACAGGAGAGAGAATGACACATGCTATCCACTATAATGTTTCAACGTTGAGTGAACTCGATATATATCTATTTAAAGAAGGTAATCATACGAAGCTTTATGAAAAGTTTGGCTCACATATGATGGAGTATAAGGGTATAAAGGGGGTACACTTTGCTGTTTGGGCACCCAATGCCAAATCAGTCAGTGTACGTGGTGATTTTAATGACTATGCTGAAGATACACACCCCCTTAAATTACGAGAAGATCACTCCGGTATCTGGGAAGGTTTTATTGAGGGTATAGCGCAGGGCTTAACCTACAAATATCATATCGTCTCAAAGTTACATAATATCGTACATGAGAAAAGTGATCCATTTGCCTTTTACTGTGAGAAACCTTCCAAGTCAGCGTCTCGTATTTGGAGTCTTGATGACTATAAATGGACAGATAAAGAGTGGATGAAAGAGCGATATAAACACAATGCACATGATGCACCGGTTTCTGTGTACGAGATGCATCTTGGTTCGTGGATGAGAAAAGAAGAGGAGGATAATCGTTATCTAAGCTATAAGGAACTTGCAGTAGAACTGCTTGCATATTTAAAACGTATGCACTATACCCATGTTGAATTCATGCCTTTAACAGAGTATCCGTATTATGGTTCATGGGGGTATCAGGTAGTCGGCTACTTTGCTGCTACAGCACGTTTTGGTGAACCGCAAGACCTGATGTACCTGATAGATATACTTCATAAGAATGGATTTGGTGTCATTATGGACTGGGTACCTTCGCACTTTGCTGTAGATATGCACGGTCTTGTCAATTTTGATGGGACAGCACTATACGAACACTCAGATCTGCAGAAAGGCTTTCATCCAGAGTGGGGAAGTTTTATCTTCAACTATGGCCGTAATGAAGTAAGATCATTTCTCATCTCTTCAGCGATGTTCTGGCTTGATAAATACCACATAGACGGTATCCGAGTTGATGCTGTTGCATCAATGCTGTACTTAGACTATGCGAGAGAAGAGGGCGAATGGACGCCCAATGTAAAAGGTGGCAATGAAAATCTTGAAGCCGTTGCATTTTTACGTAAACTCAATGAAAGTGTATATGCTGAATTCTCTGACATTATGATGATCGCTGAAGAGTCTACAGCCTGGCCAATGGTAACACGACCGACCAGTTCAGGCGGTCTTGGATTTGGCTTTAAATGGAATATGGGTTGGATGCATGATACACTCAAATATATGAGTTGTGATCCGATCCACCGTCAACATCACCATCACCAACTCACTTTCAGTCTATGGTATGCCTTTGATGAGCATTTCATGCTACCGTTAAGCCATGATGAAGTAGTACATATGAAGGGTTCACTTATCAATAAGATGCCTGGTGACAATAATCAGAAATTTGCCAATCTTCGTGCGATGTATGCTTATATGATGGCACATCCTGGTAAAAAACTCCTCTTTATGGGTGGAGATATAGCACAATATGCAGAATGGAATTTTGAAAAGAGTCTTGATTGGCATTTACTTGAAAATCCTTTGCATGCCAAACTGCAAAAAATGGTGAGTGATCTCAATCTCATCTACCGCAATGAACGTGCCTTGTATCAATTTGATGAAAAACATGAAGGATTTGAATGGATCAATAATAGTGATTATCAGCATAACTGTATCAGTTTTATGCGTCAAAGTGACAATCCTGAGGAGACACTCTATATATTGTGCAATTTTGCTGATGAGACTCGAGAATCTTACAGTATTCCTGTACCGTATAAGGGAGAATATGTAGAGATATTTAACTCTCAGTCCAGTCATTATGAAGGATGGAATATAGGTAATACAGGACCACTCAAAGCAAAAAAAGAACCGATGCATGGCCGTTATTATTACATCACTCTAACACTGCCGCCATTGGGTGTGATCTATTTAAAGCGGGTAGTGAAAAAAGCATAGT
>JBFEKK010000124.1:0-3644 GCA_041552675.1 Sulfurovum sp. | reverse complement strand
TAAAAGTGAACGAAGCACCCGTCCTCCATCTGTTGGAAATGCCGGTATCATATTGAAAACGGCAATCAAGAGGTTAATCGTACTCAAATAGCCCAAAATAGCTATAATGGGTACCGAAAACTTCAATGTCTCCGCGACTTGCGTAAGTCCACTAAAGAAAACAGAGAGTGTAAAGCTGGCTATCGGCCCTGCAATCGCCATCAAAAATTCACTTTTAGGCGTGCTGGGTTCATCCTTCATCTCAGCCACACCCCCAAAGATAAAGAGCGTAATACCTTTTATTTTCATGCCATATTTTCGGGCTACAAGTGAGTGGGAAAACTCATGGATGATAATAGAGATAAAAAGGCCTATGGCTCCAGTGACTCCCATAAACCAGTATGTTTGAATGCTAAGTCCTGGGAAATAACTCGGAAAGAAACCCTTAGAAAGCGACCATACCACCAAAAAAAGAATAATACCCCAGCTCGCATCGATCGACACTGTAAAACCAAGCAGTTTAAATAGTGCCATTTTTCTTTTTAACATGCTATACCTTTACATATTTTATATGATTATTTTTTAATTATAGCGATTTTTTACTCTATCTGCTTTTTGTTTCCTCATTGAACTCATTCTTTGATATAATCACCTATCATCTAAAGAAAAATGTTAGAAAATATGTCAAAATATCATAGTTCATTATAAAAAAGGCAAACTCAATGAGACTCTTCATCGCTTCACCCGTCATTTTTGATGACTATGCTTCCATACAACAGGATTTTAAAGATATTATCGAAGGGAAGTGGGTAGAAGAGCAAAACTTACACTTGACCTGGGTATTTCTAGGTGATGTGGAAGATGAAAAACCTATCATTGATAAACTCAAAGGGATATCTCCCTTGGAATATCAAATCAGTATAAAAGAATTAGGGTATTTTGGACGACCGCCGAAAATCTTTTTTATTAAATCGGAAGAGAAGGTACTTTACGACAAAGCAAAAGAATTCAAAAATACAGGCTTTGATCTCTATCGTTTCAAACCACACATTACGTTTTGTCGTATCAAAGCCATACATGATTACAAAGCATACAAAGAGAAACTCAAAACCTATCGTGAAAGATCTTTAGGACTGATACTCCCTGAAATAACCCTTTATGAAAGCACCCTATCCTCTGAAGGTGCACAATACAGTTGCAGATATACCATCAAAAAAACTTAACTTAGAACCTTTCTAATGGCTTCTACCAATGCTTCTTTTTCAATACTCCGTATCTTTTCATCATAGGCTTCAAAACTCAAGCCCTCTTTGGCAACCTCTTTTTGCAAGATCACTTCTCCTCCATCAAGTTCAGAAGTGACATAATGCACAGATACACCACCATGGGTATGTTCATCCTCATAACTCTTTTCTATAGCTTTAAGCCCTTTATGTCTTGGGAGCAAAGAGGGGTGCAGGTTGATACTTTTGATCTGATCTGTAAAGACAGGTGTCAAGATACGCATAAAGCCTGCAAGTACTGTGAGGTCGGGACTGTACTTTTCTAGGCATTCTACCACTGCAGCATCAAAGACTTCTCTACTCTCATATGCTGTAGAGTCTATGATCTCAAGAGGGATCGATGCTTCTTTGGCCACACTTATTCCCTGAGCATTTGGGTTATTTGTCAAGGCAACGACAACTTCAAATCCTTTATGTTGTAAAGTGTTGACAATATACGCGAAGTTCGATCCTCTACCGCTAAAAAGTACAGCTATTTTTTTACGATTTGCCATTCAATGCTTCCCTGCCTTGGTTTGTCATACTAATTATCGTCGCATTGTAGCGTTTTAGCCCTTAACCATACACTCTAATTTTCCTATTTCTTCTATCAGATCCGTGGACAACATCGCATAAGAAGAACCCTCATATTGATGCGCAGCGATCACTAAAGCCAAAGAAGCTTGAATGGCTGCATCAATGGCAGTATACCCTTGTGCAAGTAATGCAACGATGAGACCCGAAAGTACATCGCCACTTCCCCCTTTACTGAGTTTAGAACATCCTAAAGGGTTAATGTAGAGTCTCTCTTCTTGCATGATAAGGGTATTGGCCCCTTTAAGCAGAAGCGTAATATGCGGATACCTGGCATTAAACTTTCGTACCATCTCAAAACGTTTATTTTGTACTTGTGTCACAGTCAATTGTTCTCCTGTCAGTGTTTTCCAAAGTACTACAAACTCTTTGGGGTGTGGAGTGATGACGATCTCTCTGTCTTTCTGCCCCAATACAGTCAAGATCTCTTCATTATAGAAACTGTCTGCATCTAACACTATAGGTAAATGGCTCCTTACAACATACTTCTGTAAAAATTCACTCTCAAAGTGACATCCAAGTCCCATACCTATGGCCATGGCCGATGCATTCTCAGGAACAACCGTTGAGTGCATCAGATAAGGAGGAGGTGTGATTTTTTCATGTACGACCAATGTGGTTAGTCCTGCACCAAATGTAGCTGCAGCCATCCCAGAGATAATACCCGCACCCTCCTTTTCTCCACAAAATACAGCAGCATGCCCGAAGCTGCCTTTATGCGTAGACTGTTCTGTTCTGCTAGGAAGTTTCAAATCAGATTTTTCGAGTAGCCAGGTTTGACTCTCTCCTTCATAGAAAATTGAACTCACGCCAAGATCAATACGTAAGACTTCACCTACCACATCTTTATATGCATCTAAAAATAATGCTTCTTTATAGGCACCCATGGTCAAGGTCACATCTGCATGAAATGCCATAGGCATGAGTGTGCCTTTCTTTCCGACACCTGTAGGGATATCACAAGCGATCTTATGTGCTTTTAGTGCATTGAGCTGATGTAGTAGATGTTCTGTATTTTCATCTATGTTTCGATTGAGACCTGCACCAAAAAGTGCATCCACCACTACATCAGCCTGGCTTATTTGATCGACTGTTTTTACCCCTAAAAGAGTGGCACGCTCAAACTGTACTTTTGCCATAGCAGAATGCAGGGTAAAAGGGATATAGAGTTTGACCTTGTAATCTCCATGCAGCTGACGTCCCAATGCAATACCGTCTGCACCGTTGTTCCCAGTGCCTGCCACTATCAATACAGAAGTGCCTGTGGAAAAATGTTTACGGATATAGTCTGCCATACCAGCCGCTGCATGCTCCATGAGTATATCTTCACTCAACCCATAGGTTTCATAACATTTCTTATCTAAGGCATAACAATTTTCAAATACTTTTTGCATACTCACTCCTACTTATACAATTCTCATAACCTAGGACCATAGTCCATAGGTGACTCAGTCACTTCGAGTCCAACAGCCGTATACGAGAAATCGCTAAATGATTTCTCGTAAAAGCTTCACCCTTAGCGAAAAAGAAGTTGATAAACTCCTTATGTTTCTATTTTATCACAAATTCAAAAACTTTAGATATAATCCCATTCATATTTATCTCTCTTGGTCTAGAACCAGGAAATTTTGATAAGGAAGGGGGTGCTTTTCGATGCCAGGAATTATACTAACACAACGTGACTCTTTTGATGATGCTTACAGAAAATTCAAAAGACAATGTGACAGAAACCTTATCGTGACAGAAGCTAGAGCTAGACAAAACCACGAAACTGAGACTGAAAAGAGAAAAAAAGAAAAGATTGCAACT
>JBFEKK010000123.1:0-3716 GCA_041552675.1 Sulfurovum sp. | reverse complement strand
TCACCGTCTTTAAAGAAAAGAATTGCAGGGATAGATCTGATACCATATTTTACTGCGATATCTTGTTGCTCATCTGTATTTACTTTACAAATAGTTGCTTTACCGTCAAAATCTTCTGCAAGCTCTTCGATAACTGGAGCGATCATTCTACAAGGACCACACCATGGAGCCCAAAAGTCTACCATTGTTACACCTTCAGCGATAGTCGCATCAAAATTTTCACCTGTTAAATCTACATATTTTGCCATATTTAATTCCTTTAAATTTTATATAAATAGTATAACCTAATTTCTTATAAAAACTATTGTTATAGCTTATATTTTTTAAAATTATCTATCTTTTGTCCTAATTATATACAATTAGGATAAAAATTCTCTTATTATACTTCTACAAGTCTGATCTCTGGATATTGAGAAGACCGTGTACCCTCTATAGCAATCGTTTTCTCTCCTTTTACAGTATAGACAAATGATATTTTGGCTTTATCTGTATTGTTCTTATTGGCTCTATGCAGTAGTAAAGAATGGAAAATAATCACATCACCTTTTTTAAGTGTCGTAGATACTTTTTTCGCTATCAGTGCCACATTTTCTTTTGTATCTTCTCTGAAATATTCTTTCTCATCAAACTGTTCAGGTTTAAATTTTAATACATGACTCCCAGGTATAAATTCAAGCACACCATTGTCACTGTACTCATCATCCAAAGCCAACCATACGCTCACCAGGTTATCATTTGTATAACGCCAATATCTTCTATCCTGATGCCAAGCCGTTGCTCTGCTGTAATGAGGCATTTTTGTCATGATAGAGTTATGATGGGCGGTAGTTATGACCACTTTGTCGTCCAATATTTGTTGTAAAATAGGACGGATCTCGACATTTTCCATCCACTCTTTGAAAAGAATATCTCTATCATATACCTGTCGTAATCGGCGAACGATCATATTCTTTGCATCAGATCTGCTTGTATAATCTACTACATCGGTACGATACTCTTTAGATCTTTCATCATACCCGATCTCTGTTTCAATAGGTTCTATTTTATGCTCTAAGTGTACTTTAGCGACATCCAATATCGCGTCACATTTTTCTTGGGGTAAAAAATTTCTTAAGACAATAAAACCATCTTGATGAAATTGTCGAAGCTGCTCATCGGAGAGTCTCATATGGGTGCCTTTAAAGTATCATTGAGAAGATTATAGCGTAACATTCTCTATAAATTCTACTTCATCATATCGAATGATAAGTGCATCGATGCTAAATGCCGAATCTATGTTTTTTGTTTTCATATAGTAGTGTGAAGAGTTGATGATTTTTCGAAGTTTGGAAGGTGTCACATTATAGACAGGATCGAAGTCTGTTTTACCACTTTTCACTTCTATAAAGTGTAACACATCATCACGGCTGGCGATGATATCTATCTCACCTAGTTTACGCGCAAAGTAATTTCTTTCAAGAATGAGAAATCCCTCCTGTTCTAAAAAACGTGTGGCAAGTGCTTCACTCTCGTCACCATATTTTTTAGGGAGCTCTCTTTGCATAGGCTTATCCGCAGGCGACCTCATCTCCTACAGGGATCACATCTACTTTTACTGACTTAAAACGTGCTGTAAAAATCAGTTCATCCGCTTCATCACCAAATACTGCATTGACACGTGAAGCTGCATGGTGGAAGGTACAAAAAAGTGTTTTTTTCTTTACTTTATTAGTGAATTTTACACTCAATGCCTCACTCTCTCCATACTCACTTTTGAGTATCACTTTATTGCCTAATTTCTTTTCATCTTCAAGTGGTGCTAACAATACATCTTCATCATGTTTCTCAAGCAGTGATTCTGTTTGTTTCGTTTGTGCAGCATTATTGTAATGGGCTAAAGTACGTCCAGTGGTCAGATAGTACCCTTCAAGTTTATCATCAAAGAGATTTTTATCTAGTATCTGCTGAACCATACCGCGAGGCTCATACTGTTTATAGACATACTTCCCAAGACCATCATCTGTACGGAAGTCCAGAAGGTGTAATACAGGTGTATCTTCATGATAAATAGGCCACTGCATCCCTCTTTTTCTGTGACGTTCAAGTCTATAATAGTCTGCACCTGAGAAGCGTCTAGGTGCAACTTCTCGTACTTCGTTCCATACATCTTCACTTGTCTTAAAGTTAAAGTTTTCACCATCACCAAGCTTATTTGCCATTTGAGTAAGGACTTCCCAGTCATCTGGCAGGTCAGACTTTACAAGGGGTTGAGAAAGGTGAAGTCTTCTCATAGCATTCACATAAACACCCGTTTTTTCATATGCAGATTTTACCCCTATGATAATGTCTGCTTTTTTTGTCACATCAGTCATAAACAACTCTTGAACCATGGTAAACTCCAACATGTCCATAGCTTTGTCTATCTTGTTAATATTCGGGTGAATATGCGTAATATCTTCACCCATGTTGAGGAGTGCTTTTATACGTCCATCTAACATAGCATCCATAAGTTGTGGCGTCATAAGCCCTTCTACTTTTGGCTGTTGATAGTCTGGTGCAAAGTATGGGAGACAACCCATATCACAAGCACCCTGTACATTATTTTGACCACGTAAAGGCATAAGCCCTGCCCCTGTCTTCCCGACATTACCTGTCATAAGACCTAAATGTGTAATGGCCATAACAGCATGTGAACCATCAAGATGTTGAGTGATCCCTAAGCCCCAGAATATCATCGATTTTTTCACGGCGTATTCTCTGGCAATGTTTGGTATCATTTTTGCTAAATATTCATACCCTTCTATGTCTTTAAAAAAGTCAGGATTAGCATAGGGGTCATTCATGATTTTTTCTTTAAACTCGTCAAACCCTTTGGTACGATTTTCAATAAAACTCTGATCATACAACTCTTCATCTATAATCACATACGCCATCATATTTAAAATAAGCAAGTTAGACTCAAATGGTATGACACAGTTATACTTTGCAAGCTTAGCAAGCTTTGTTTCACGTACATCAATCACTGCAAGGTTGTTATGCTTACGTGCCATTGCTACCATACGGTTAGAGATAATAGGATGTGCTTCCATCGTGTTGGAACCTATTACCACCATA
The DNA here is from genome assembly GCA_041552675.1 of Sulfurovum sp. GTDB lineage: Bacteria > Campylobacterota > Campylobacteria > Campylobacterales > Sulfurovaceae > Sulfurovum. Next base: position 623 of record JBFEKK010000123.1, on the reverse strand, counting down.
AACTCTGTTTCATAAATATCATTGTAAGGGTTTGTTGCAGCACCTTCACCCATAGTTGCACGCATACCTTTTAAAGAGGGTGAGTGACACACTCTTGCACAATTGTCTACATGTGGAGACTCCATCGTTTCACGACAAAATTTTTGGAAAGAATACGCAGATTCACAAGAAGTTCTAGCCCCACCGATAGCACAAAAGCTATCCCCACCGTACTTTGCTTTAATCTCATCTAGTTTCATAGCCGCCATACTTGTAGCTGTATCTACATCACACGTCATAAAGTCACTGTTGAACTCTGAAAGCTTAGAGGAAAAAGCATCCTTAATATGTGGGTTCTTCTCCAGGAATGCTTTACGTATACGCGGTTCACGTATACGGTCTTTAGAGTCTACAAAGTCATACCCGTACTTACCTTTGATACAAAGATTTCCCTCTGAAACCACACCATCTTTTTGTGCATATATTTTTACAATTTTATTGTCTTCTACCACACCAGTAATGTCACACCCTACTCCACAGTAGGTACATACACTTTCAATCTCTTCTCTGTCATACTTTTTTGTCATAAAATGGCCCTTGCATCACTAATTAAGATAAAAATTGTCCTAATTAGGCTTAAAATT
>JBFEKK010000122.1:0-3741 GCA_041552675.1 Sulfurovum sp. | reverse complement strand
TGTCGTTCCTGCGGGAAATGGTTGGGAAACAAACCCTTTTGTTCCTATGATCAAAGAGGGCAATATTTATGCACGCGGTGCACAAGATATGAAAAGCGGTGTGGCTGCTTTTGTACAAGCCTGTAAAGAGAGTGAGCATTTTGAGGGTACACTTTCCGTGCTGCTGACCTCTGATGAAGAAGGTGAAGGCAAATATGGTACGGCTGTAATGCTTGAGCACCTCAAAGAGATTGGGTTTTTACCAGATTACTGTATTGTTGCAGAGCCAACGTGCGAGAGTGTATTTGGTGATGCTATCAAGATAGGAAGACGAGGTTCCATTAATGGGTATTTGACGTTAAACGGTAAACAGGGTCATGCTGCGTATCCGGAGAAAGCAATCAACCCGGTCCATCAGATAGCGACTGTTTTAGAGAAGATTGCAGGGGTAGACCTGGACCAGGGGGATGATGATTTTGCTCCAAGTAAAATGGTGATTACTGACATCCGTGCAGGTATGGAAGTCACCAATGTGACACCAGGGGAATTAAAAATGATGTTTAATGTACGTAACTCCACTAAAACTACACAAGAAGAGGTTAAACTCCACATAGCCAAATGTTTTGACGGTTTGGATTATAGTTTGGAATTAACGCAAGGCTCTTACCCGTTTGTAACAAAAAGAGATTCAAAGATAGTACAGAAACTCACTTCAAGCATAAAAAATATTACTGGACTGGAAACAAAACTTTCTACTGCCGGTGGTACCAGTGATGCTAGATTCATGGGGGCTTTTGGCATAGATGTCGTAGAGTTTGGTGTGATAAATGATACCATTCATGCACCCAATGAAAGAACATCCATCAAAGAAGTTGAAGCACTTTGTACCGTATTTAAAGATACGGTAAAACATTTTAATGAAGGATCAATATGAACAAAATAGTTTTAGGACTTTTACTCCTCTCAAGTACGCTCTTTTCAGTAGAGTGGAGCAAAGATTTAGATACAGCATTTGCCTTAGCAAAAAAAGAACATAAAAAGATCATGGTCTTGGTTGAAAGTAAAACCTGTAGATGGTGTAAAAAACTGAAACACCGTACGTTGTCAGATGAAGCTGTGGAGAAGAGACTGAAAAAGTTTGTGACCGTTAAAGTCATGAGAGAAGATGCTTTTGCAATGTCTGAATTACCAGCGGTAAAAGGTGTCCCTACGATATTTTTTATGAATGAAGATAAAATCATTTTAGATGAAATCCTGGGGTATGTGGATGTAGAGGATTTTATCTTTTATATCAATGAGATAGAAAAAAAGTAGAGATTAGTGTTGAATAGTAAAGGGATCATCATAGGTATAGCATGTTTGGGGTTATTCTTTTCCCCCGTATGTGGCGAAGAAACAACAAAAGCAGGGAAGGTAAGTACTTTAAAAAGTCAAAAACATGAAACAATCCAAAACCTGCAAAAAAAAGAAGAAACGCTTGGAGCATTTGATAAACTGATTTGGGAAACAGATATGGATTATGCTTTTGAACGTGCTAAAAAAGAGCATATGAATGTGATGATCATGGTAGAAGACAGACGGTGCAAATGGTGTAAAAATATAAAAATAGGTGCACTATCTGATCCAAATGTACAGGATAAATTACAATCTTACATCTTGTTAAAAGTTCAAAGATCAGATAAGAAGACCGCTAATCGTATTCAAGATTTCACTGGCGCTATTCCAAGTTTTTATTTCATGCAGCCAGATCAGGAACTGTTTGAATCTATAGTGGGCTATTTTGCTACAGAAGATTTTTTAAGTTTTTTAAATGAAATCGAAGAAGAGAATTAGGTGTTTGAATTATGATCTATAGACGTCCTCACTTTACAGAATATATTATGGCAAGACTCGTAACCTTGGCCGTTTTTACAGGGTTTGTCTTTAGTACGCTTTTATATATTTTTATTCCTGAAGTTACTATTGCTTTTTCTGCTATAGCTCTTTTAATATTGGGCTTCTCAATATTTATTTATGCCATAAATCGCGGGGCTAGACGTATGCAAAAAGAGCTCCTGCTTATCAATAAATATTTGGAAAATCTTGAAAAAACAGAGAAGATAGACTATAAAGCACAGTTTTTTACCCAAGAGTTTGAAGATATTAATCAGAACCTTATCAAAGTACTTGACAGTGCCAAGAAACGTGAAGAGATCAAGCAACGTTATAATGCAAAACTGAAGCTTAAAAATCGCCAGCGTGCAGATATGATCTCAGCAATCGCCCATGAGTTTCGTAACCCTATAGCTTCCATTATGGGATACGCACAGACATTGGAAGAAGATAAAGAGATTCCTCAGGCATTGCAAGAAAAATTTTTAAGTAAGATATATAACAATGGTCTAAAAATAGAAGCACTCCTCAGCAGACTTGTTCTATGGAATAAATTTGAGAGTGGTGAAGCAACACTGCATCCAAGTCAGTTTGATTTCTATACACTGGCACAAGAAGTAACCACATCTTTGGAAGAGAAGTACCCTCAAAGAAAGATCTTGTTACAAGGAAGTAGTCATATGATCGAAGCTGACCGTACACTTTTGGAAATCGTACTAAAAAACTTGATAGAAAATGCATTGAAGTATTCCAAAGATGAGGTCATGGTCAAGATTGAGGGTGATCATATATCTGTGATAGATAAAGGTGCAGGTATCTCATCTTCGGATATTACCAAAGTCACCAAAAAGTTTTATCGTTCAGGTACACACAGCTGGGATAACTCTATGGGATTAGGGCTCTCTATCGTCAAGCGTATTCTAGAGTTGCACGGTACAGAATTGGAGATCGAAAGTGAAGAAGAAAAGGGCTCTACCTTCTCTTTTCATCTTTAAAATTTCTCATTGATTATTAATGGTTTAATCCCCAACAGGTATATACGCATACCCTTCATTCTGTTTGTCTATCAACCCTATCGTTGAAGTATGGATGATCTTTACAAAGTCATAGATATCTTTTTTTTCTAGACCATGTTTGCGTAAGCCTACTCCGCATACCAAGAATTGAACATCATAGGTGCTGGCTAGCGTTTCAATGCGTTTTCCCAGATCTTGATATGTAGAAACCAGTGCTTTGTCGTCCTTGAACTTACTGTTTGCAGGGTCTTTTAAAAAGAACTTGTAGGCACCGCCATGGATGACAACCGTAACGTCAAGCTCGCGTAAGGAGCCTTCATAATGTGCTTTATTTGATACTGTAGCATTTAAAATACGTAGTTCAAAATTATTCAGATCTTTGGTGGTTAAATCATATACCACTTTGGCAGAATCCTCTTGAGCGTACAGTAGACCTAGACTTAAGAGTAGGCTAAAGATAATTTTTTTCATGTGTGTTCCTTTTAGTAAGTTTAAGATAGGATACCGTTATAATATAAAAAAAATGTAAATTATAAGGAATAGGATCCATAGTTATGCGTGCAAAAATGAAATCATGTACCCCTACAAAGTACATCAGTAAAATAGCGACCTATATTACGTTTGGTGTATTGATGATTCTTTTTATCTCAGTTTTTGTCTTTGTCAAACAAAGCAGAGAAGACAGATTCAGAAGTTTGGGTGATCATATAGTAAGTGAATTTAGAGCAGGACTTGACTATGAGATGGTCGATCTGCTTTCCTTGTCTTTGGCACTCTCTGAAGATGGCGAACTTAAAAATGCACTGACAGCAGGCGATGAGTCTCAAGGGTATCGTATCCTGAGTAAGATCACAGAACGGTTTAAAAAATATAC
>JBFEKK010000121.1:0-3764 GCA_041552675.1 Sulfurovum sp. | reverse complement strand
CATATTGTTATCAGAGATAAGCTCTATCATCCCATCAGCACGTTGTTGAATACGTTTAATGAACAATCCGCCTGTGGTTGAAGCAATAAAAATGCCATTTTTATTAACGTTTGTTTGTGTTCTATCTATAAAAACAATGCTACCATCCTGTAGTGTAGGTTCCATGGACTCGCCATCAACATGAATGGCTTCTAGTTCTGTGTTTCCCGGTCCTACCATATTGTGCATGATCTTCTCATCCAGCGTGAGGGTTTCGAAATCTTCATCAAACCCATAGGCACCCCCGCCTGCACTTGCCCGAATATCGGCGAAATACCGTACCTGAAAAAACTTCTCTGTCTCAGCTTTCAGCATATCAACGGCTTGGTCAAAAAAAAGCCAGTTCACAGAGATCTTCTTAAGCGCACAAAACTCCAGTATCTCTTCATAAGGAATGGAGTTTCGTTTTTTCATTGTTGCAAATGTTGCCTGAGGGATATTCAGTGCATTTGCCACATCTTTGTCAAACACTTTTTTCCCTATGGCACTCTCTGAGAGTACATCTTTTAATTTTTCTATAATTTCACTCAATACTAACATTATCACTCCTTTTCTTATCTATATATGTCATATTATAGGGTATTTTTCTTAAAAGTATGACAATTTGACATATTTTTTAAATATTTCTTATTTTGTATATACAATTTGACATATTTAAACATAAAAGGATTGAAAATGGATTTTAAAAGAAATAGAAAATTACTTAATGAAGCGATGAAATCAGGATGTAAAACAGTAGCAGAGCTTGCACTTTTCCTCAAAGTACAAGCAAGAGTAGCAGCTTAGCCTAATAAGAGGACTGTTACTTCATCACCAACATCTTTAGAAGTATCATCTTCTGATGTGGCAAGCAGCGCTACATTACCTAACATATTGGTAAGAATGGCAGAAGAACCTACTTTTTTGTCTTTGAAGTCAACATAGTACTCACCTTGCATAAGATTTACATTACACGCAGTAAACTCTGCTTTCTTAGCACGTTTTACAAAAGGTTCTGTCAGTTTAGCATTGACCTTACGTAAAGAAGATTTACCCTGTTGAAGTTTTTCTATCAGTGGAACCAAATAAAGTAATGCTGTCACAGTAGAAGAATAAGCAAATCCCGGAAGTCCGATGATAAACTTATCATCCTTGCGTGCTACCATAATATGCTGTCCAGGTTTTACACGTACACCCTTAAACACTACATCACAACCAATTTCATAAATGACATCTTTTACAAAGTCAAAATCACCAACACTCACACCGCCTGTGGTCACAACAATATCACTTTTCTCTAACGCATCTGAAATAGCCGTAGTAATACTTGCTTTGTCATCTTTGATACATCCAAGTTGCATAGGTATACCATCATACTTATTGACTATCGCTTCGAGTATATAATTGTTAGAGCTTCTGATCTGGGAATCATTGGTTTGCTCTTCCCCTAATTCCAATAATTCCGAACCTGTTGAAATGATAGCCACCGTTGGTTTCTCATAGACAAGTACATTGGCTATGTTCAAACTGGCCATGACACCTATTTGAGGAAAGTCAATTTTCGTTCCTTTAGGAATAAGCATCTGCCCTTTTGCATAGTTCTCTCCTACTTCACGTACAGCAAATCCCTGCGGCACCTCTTCTTTGATGATGATCTCATCACCATCAACTTCTACATTCTCTATAGGGATAAGTGTATCAGCGTTATGTGGCATCAGTGAGCCTGTAAAAGTCTTGATGCACGTACCGCCTATCACTTCTTCTTTGAGTGCAGAACCTGCAGGGTTGATACTTCCCACCTTGAGTGTTCCCAATGTCATATCTTCATGAATAATAGCATAGCCATCCATAGCAGAGGTAGGGAACTCCGGAGAGTTGTGATCTGCCACAATATCTTCAGCTAGTACATATCCTAGTGCATCTACCAAATAAAGTTTTTTTGTTTTATAGTTGTTTATCCTAAGATTTTGTATCATCTGGAGTGATTCATCAAAATGCATAAATGCCATTGTTGTTTTTCCTTATTCATTATGCGACAAGTCGCGTGAGACCATTATTGTCAAAAAGCTGAATTCGTGTACGTTCTTTTAACTTAATAAACCCGAACCGTTCATCGGGGTGCTTCTGTCAGCCGCGTAAATGCGTTCACCTTTTTTCACATCATACTTCCATATAGGGGCATTGGCTTTAAAATCTTCAACAAATTCATCGATAAGCTCTAATGCTACTCTACGTTTAGGAGAAAATACCGCAGAGATATAAGAAGAGGTATGCACAGGCACATCTCCAATAGAGTGTGCCATTTTTACCACTGCACCTAGAGCAGCTGCTTTCTCCTGCCACGCATCAAACCATTTTTGGAGTATCGGTTCATAGATATCAAAACTAAGTGCCTCTATATCATCTTCTGCACGTATCGTTCCTACAAAAGGAATATAGGCACCATAATTTGACTCTGCCTCTTCATCAAGCCAACGACCAAAGATCTCTTTGGTATCTAGCGGTCCATTGTAGAGTTCCACGACTTATCCACCACATACTGGAGGTAAGATAGAGATTCTATCACCATCTTTAAGTACGGTTTCAAGATCATTGACCATCGTATCATTGAGTGCTACTGCACATTTGTCCAGCCATTGTATTAAGCTGTCATCTTCTTTGAGTTGAGCGGAAACATCTGCTAATGTCGAGGCTTCCATCTCCATCGGTGCTTTACCGATGGGACCTAAAAATTCTACTTTTACCATAAATTACTCTTTCAAAATAAGGATTATTTCATCCCCAATAATGACGCGATTATAAAAGTTGTTTGCTATAATTACGCTTAAACAGGATTTTGAGAGGAGCTTTGCACTGTGTTATTTGGGTCTATCAGCTATCTTAATCTTCTACCTTTTCAAGTGTTCTTAAAACGCTATATCTCTAACAATGCCTCTAAAATGACCTTTCGCTACAAACGTGCTGTACCTTCACAGATCAACAAAGCACTACAAAGAAGAGAAGTCAATGCCGCATTTATCTCTTCTGTCGCCTCAGTTAACTGTAAATGTACAGACCTTGGCATCATCGCAGATCAAAAAGTCTATAGTGTTTTACTTTTAGAAGGAGAAAATGAAATTGATCCGGCATCAGCCACTTCCAATCAACTTGCACGTGTGTTAGATCTTAAAGGAAAAGTACTTATAGGAGATGCTGCACTCAAACATTATCTACATGGAGGGAAAGGTATTGACTTGGCTGAAGCCTGGCACAAAGAGACCGGTCTTCCTTTTGTCTTTGCTAGACTCTGTTATAACAAACATGACGAAGCTATACAAAAACTGGCCCGTACATTTGCACAAACCAAAGTAAAGATCCCACAATACATCCTCAAAAAAGAAGCAAAAAAAAGAGATATTACCCCTAAGCAACTTACGTGGTATTTGAGTCATATCCATTATACAATGGATGACAAAGCGAAGAAATCTTTGAAGTTGTTTTTAAAGAAAAGTAAAAAAATCCGTCATCTCCGTACTTGATACGGAGATGACGAACAAGCGTTACTCTATCGTTACAATCGCTTTTTCGATACGTGCTACTGTTTCGTCCACACCTAAAATAGCCATGATCTCATCAAGCCCGGAGCCTGTCATAGAACCAAGTAGACTCACACGAAGTGGCATACCAATCTTCCCAAAACCTATCTCTTTTGTCTCAACAAGTTTTTCCATCACTTCATGGTAATCACAAGGAAGGTGCAGTGTCTT
>JBFEKK010000120.1:0-3838 GCA_041552675.1 Sulfurovum sp. | reverse complement strand
GACACCTTGTACTTCTATGTGGTCTCCCCCGTCAGGACAAAAAGTCTCAATGAGTGTTTTTTCGTTGTCAAGCATCTCTCTATGTTGGTCAAAATAACCTATGGAAAAGTCTCCTTGCTTGATGAGTCCGCTTTGGGGTTTAATACGTCCAAGCATAAGTTTTAAAAGTGTAGATTTTCCTGCACCATTGATACCTACAATGGCTATTTTATCTTTTTGAAGGATACGTGTACTAAAGTTTTCTATGAGTTTTTTTCCCGGAACCGAGTAAGAGATGTTTTCAAGTTCAAAAAGCATCTTTTTTCGCGATACCCCTTCATCACGGTTGAAATGTTTTTTTTCACGTTCAAGTTCTACCATCATCTTCCTAATGAGAGTAGGGTTTTTCTTTGCTTCATCACGAAGTTCAAAGACACGTTTTTTACGTCCCTGATTACGTTTTTCTCTGGCTTTGACACCTTTGCTTAACCAAGCTTCTTCTTGTTTGAGAAGTCTTAGCAGATTTTCATGCCCTTTTTGCAGGGCATGCATACGTGCTTCTTTCTGTTCGAGGTAGCTCATATAACCCCCCGTATAACTCACAAGCTGCTGATTATCCACTTCTACAACACGTGTGGCAATGGTGTCGATGAAATGTCTGTCGTGTGAGATAAACAGCAAGGTAAAATTCCCTTTAAGAAGCATCTCTTCTAAGAACTCTACCATGTAGACATCAAGGTGGTTGGTCGGTTCGTCAAGAAGCAGCACATCGGGTTTTTTAAGTATGAGAGATGCCAGTGCTACTCGGCGCTGTTCTCCTCCTGAAAGAGAGACTACAGGGCGGTCTTCATAGGCTTTGAGCTGAAACTCCTGCATTACACGTTCTATCTTGTCATCAAGGTTCCAGGCATTGTGATGGTCCAGAAAAGAGGAAACTTTTTCCAGTTTTGTGAGCAGCTCTTCATTTTCGAAGTCTTCTGCCACTTTGAGACTCAGTGTATCATACGTATCTTTGGCTTCTTTTAGTTCGGTCAGTTCATTGAATATCGCTTCTCTGACTGAAAGAACCGGATCAAAGTGAGGCTGTTGTGCAAGCATTTCTATCTGTATCGAACTGTTCACCACTCTTTTGCCCTCTGTGGGTTCCTCTTCTCCCATGATGATCTTCATCAGTGTAGATTTTCCACATCCATTTTGACCAACGATAGTGACACGTTCACCCTCATTCAGGTGAAAATCAACCCCATTTAGAAGTAATTTGATGTCATATTGTTTTTTGATGTCAAAGAGGTCGATGAGTGCCAAAATGATTCCTTGTAATATATTGTTGCAATTATAGCAAATAGAGTGGCCTTTAAGGCTTGATTTGGTATATTTCCCCATTATATACCAAGGAAATTTATGCTAGAAACCATTATCATCTTTTATTCTATTTATACATTTATGAAACTTTATATCTCCACTATGCAGATAGGGTATATCAATGAGGAAAAAAGAAAGACACCTGTACTGATGTCGGCAGACAAATACTTGACAGCAGGAAACTATGCTGTAGCCAATGGAAAACTTTCACTTGTGACGACTTTTGTGGATTATCTGGTGTTTATCTGGTGGGTATTTGCAGGTTTTGCCTGGCTCTCATCTATGGTTCAAGTAGAAGGAAGCATCATACAGGCCGTTGTGTTCCTGTTTGGTTTTATCATCGTTAATTACGTGATAGGACTGCCTTTTGAACTGTATCAAAAGTTTAAGATAGATGAAGATTTCGGATTTAACAAAATGACGGCAAAAATGTATATGGTTGACATGATAAAAACAAGCCTGTTGTTTTTCATTTTGGGTGGTGCAGTTTTTGCACTTTTATCTTGGATCATACAGAGTTATGCAACATGGTGGATCTGGGGATTTGCAGCCATGTTTACCGTAGCTGTGATGGCCAACTTGTTGGCTCCTACCTTTATGGCGCTGTTTAACAAATTCTCTCCACTTGAGGAGGGGGAGCTCAAAGAAAAAATTACAGCAATGATGAACCAGGCTGGGCTTAAAAGTGATGGTATCTTTGTGATGGATGCCAGTAAACGTGACAGTCGTTTGAATGCATTTTTTGGTGGATTGGGTAAGAGTAAACGTGTGGTTCTCTTTGATACACTTTTAGAAAAACTCAATACCAAAGAACTCCTTGCTGTACTCGGACATGAATTAGGTCATTTCTCACATGGTGATATTTGGAAAAACATAGGGTTGGTGGGAGTACTTCTTTTTATCGCGTTTTATCTCTTTGGACATTTGCCAGATGCACTGTTTACACAGATGGGTGTGGTTCCAGAGGCAGGAGTGCAGATAGCGATGTTGATGTTGTTGTTGCCGCTTGTGAGTTTTGTCTTTACCCCATTTATGTCCTATGTAAGCCGTCATAATGAGTATGCAGCAGATGAATACGGTTCGCAAATGGGTGGTAAAGAAAACCTGGTATCTGCACTGATGAAACTTGTGACAGAAAACAAAGCATTTCCAAAATCACATCCATTAGTGATCTTCTTTTACTATACGCATCCACCAGTGCTTGAAAGACTCAAAGAGTTGGGCTTTGATGCATCTAATACCATCGTAGGTGAAGAAACATCATTGCCTACAGATGGTATTTTCGCACATATGGACAGAAATGACGATTAAAGAGGGGCTCGTTTGGGCCAAAGAAGCACTCAAAGAGGCGTGTGAACGTCCTGCTTATGAAGCGGAATTGCTCATGGCCTATCATCTTGGACAAGACCGTACATATTTACTGATACACGAGGGGGAGAGTTTCCCCGATGTGGATAAATTTCAAACCCTTATTCAAAGAAGAGCTGCGCATGAGCCTTACGAATATATCGTGGGATCAGCCAGTTTTTATGACATTCATTTGGAAGTAGAAGAGGGGGTACTGATACCCCGCCCTGAGACCGAGATACTCATTGACATGGTCGCAGAGATCATAGAAAAAGAAAAGATCACCCGTATCGCTGAAATAGGTGTGGGTTCGGGTGCTATCTCCATTGTGTTAGCCCGTAAGTTTCCCCAGCTTCGGATCATCGCAACAGATATTTGTGATACACCACTCAAAGTGGCAAAGAAAAACATTGAAACATTCGGTGTGGGTAAACAGATAGAACTTCGCAAGTCTCACCTTATAGATGAGGTACCTGAAGATTTGGAATTAGTGGTTTCCAATCCTCCTTATATTGCAGAAGATTTTTTACTTGAATCCAATGTCATTGACTATGAACCAAAAGAGGCACTTTTTGGTGGAAGGGTAGGGGATGAGTTGCTTAAACAGATCATCTTGGATGTGAAGGAGAAAGGTGTGAAATACCTTGCTTGTGAAATGGGATATGATCAAAAAGAACCACTACAAGAGTTTGTCAATGAAATCGGTGTAGAATACATAAAGTTTTATAAAGACCTGGCACAGTTTGACCGGGGATTTGTGATTAAATTTAAAGAAAGTGAGTAAGCATGAACAGATATTTTAGAATGATAACCATGACATACCTTATATTTTTGAGTGCGGCGCTTGGAGCAGGACTTTTTGCCGGTATCGTAGTAGCACCTGTAACATTTCACACGGAACAATGGCTAGGAACTGAAGTACTCACGCAGTTTCAAGAGGGCCAGATCATGACAGAGAACTTTTTGAGGCTCTCTTATCTGGTCAATGTACTACTTGTGTCTGTGGTACTTTATGAAGGGTATAAGTTTAAAAAGTTTGAGAGAGATACGTTGACACAAGTGGCGACATTTTTTGTATTGGCAACAGGGCTTCTTTTTTCTCAGTACTATATCCCTGATATTATTGCGATGCAAGAACAAGGGGTGGAGG
>JBFEKK010000119.1:0-3877 GCA_041552675.1 Sulfurovum sp. | reverse complement strand
TCCTTCACATAAATGGTACCCGTGACTGTCCCTTTACCTGTTCTTGGCAAACGATAATACTCTGATTCAGGGAATTCAATACGTGCCATTTTATTCTCTTCACCATCTTCTGTGATCATCATTTCAGATTCTGTAAGATTATCATCAGACATATTGACATCATCTACGCTACTTGAGTTAGCCCAAAAATTTTTATTGAGATGTATATCTCTCTGTACACATCCTGTAAATAAAGACATTGCCATCAGTGACATTATAATCATAGTGCCTAGTTTAAACATTTCATACCTTCATTTATAATTTCGATATTATACACAATTAACTTTACTATCGTCTATTAACAACGCTTCTTTTTACGTATCTTTTCTAATAAACTTCTTGCATCATTATCACCAGAAAAGGCAGCTTTTTGGTACCAGAATGCTGCCTTTTGACAACTTTTTTTTACAGCATAACCCTTACGATATCTATGTGCTAAAGATTGTTGTGCCTTAACTTCACCCTCTTTGGCAAATCGATGCAGGTGCTTTACTTTTCTTTTTTCACCTTTATAATGCTTGATCGTATTAAAGATAAACCAAATCGTAAAAATAAACAAAGCTAAAAGTATATAAAGCTCTATATTTTCCAGATCATTAAAAAATTCAACACTCAGCATCTTATTTTCCTAAACAGAATTCACCAAACATTTTGTCCAGTATCTCTTCACTGTCATAAGGTTTAGAGATAGATGAGATAGACTTGACCGCTTCTTGCAAATGATAAGAAAAAAACTCTAATTCACCATTGATTAAAGGTGCTTTCGCTTCTTCAATAGAGGATTTTGCTTTATTTACGGCTTCGATCTGCCTAGAAGAGATAAGCATAAGCTCTTCTCCCTCTCCGATGCTATCAAAAAGGCGTTCAAGTCTTTCTGTAAGTTTCACAAAAGCTTTTTTGGCACTTACTTCCAATACGTCATATAAGTGAAGTTTCGTGATATCAAATACTCTATCAAGATCTGATTTGTTTAAGGCAACAACAATATGTTTATCTTCTACTGCTTCAAGAATAGAAAGTATTTTTGCATCTTCCTCGTCAAATGGTCTTGAGCTGTCAAAAAGTGCAACAATCACATCAGCATCGTTTACGGATGAAAGCGAACGTTCTATTCCTATCTTTTCTATCGTATCATCTGATTCACGTATCCCTGCGGTATCTACTAACCTGATAATATGGGAACCTATACGTACCTGCTCTTCAATGGTATCTCTGGTCGTTCCGGCAATATCACTGACGATGGCCCTGTCATACGAAAGCAAGGCATTCAGTAGAGAACTCTTACCTACATTTGGTTTCCCTACGATCGCTACCTTAAAACCTTCTATCAAGCCTCTTCGTCTGTGACTCGCTTCGACAATCTGTTCTATCTGATCTGTGAGTGCATCCAACTGTGTACGTATACTGCTCATAATGTCATCAGGGATATCTTCTTCAGCATAATCGATCATGACTTCAGAGTACGCCAAAGATCTTAAAAGTGCATCCCTGCTCTCATCCACAAACGTTTTCAGTTCACCTTTCATCTGTTTAGCCAATATCTTCGCTGCATCTACACTTTTGGCTTCTATCAGTTTTGAAATGGCTTCTGCTTCTGTAAGATCGATCTTTCCATTGAGAAATGCACGCTTAGAGAACTCACCTGGTTCAGCAAGTCTTACGCCATAAGAAGTGATGGTATCAAGTATCTCCTGCGCAACGATCATCCCGCCATGACACTGAAACTCTACGATCTCTTCACCTGTAAAGCTATGCGGTGCAGCAAAGTATATCATGATCGCATGGTCTATCAATTCATTGTTAAAATTATAAAGAGAAGTGAGATGTGCGTGTCTTGGGGTAATGTTTTCTAAATGAGAGATTTTATGTGCTATCTCCAATGCAGCATCTCCACTCACTCTAATAATAGAGATAGAAGAAACACCATGTGCAGTGGCAATAGCGGTTATAGTGTTATGCATGGGTCTTATTGCTGTTAAATTCGTTTATAACAACAAATTTTTTACCTTCTCTAGTTGTCTTGACTGCCACATATTTATCTGGGAATCTTTCACGTAGCTGTTCAAGTGCTATTTGTACCAAAATACCATCAAGGAAACGTGTTTTGCCTTTTCCCTGTTTTTCAACATTTTCGATAACCGGTTTAATATAATTACGTATCATCTCCTGTTGTGTCGTTAAAAATTCTGCGATCTCAAGCTTAATAAAAAGTTCATATTTCGCATGTAACCAATTAAAAAGCATATAAGAGAGAGCATTATAACGATACCCCTCTTTACCTATGAGAAGTGCCGCATCATTACCATCGATAAAGATCAATGCAGTATTGTTTCTGACATCTACTTCAACCACATCTATATCAAAACAAGAGTGAGAAAGCAGCTCTTTAAGTTGATCTTCTATCATTAGTGCCAACTCATCATAGACAACCGTTTCTTCTTCCAACGCTTCAACTTCATCTTTATGATGATCTACTTCAAAGAAGCTATCTACAATAGCATCTTTTTCAATTGCAGGTTCAGTAAGGGTGGTTTGTTCTTCTTTGACTGTTGCGATAATTTCAGAAGCAACACTCTCTTCCACAGTTGGAACATCAAGTGCTTCTTTTTTCACTTCATTTTTTGCATGCTTTAAAGCAGATTTTTTACATGTTGCTACGATGATTGCATTTTTTTTCAAAAGGCCGAAGATACCTTTGGAAGGATGCTGCATCACTTCAGACTGAAGTTCAGAAACAGAACAGCCCAACATTTGAGAAGCTTTTTGATAGGCTTCTTCCAGTGTTGGTGCCTCAACCTTTTTCATGACCTAGTCCTTTGTTTTTTTGTGCGCTGCAACTGCCAACGCTTTTTGTTTTTTATACATATGGTTGATAAAGTATTGCTGCGCGATCGTAAACAAGTTGTTCACTAACCAGTACAATACAAGACCAGATGGGAAATAGATAAAGAACACGGTCATGATTACAGGGAACCACTTAAAGATCTTTTCCTGTAATGGATCCGTAAAGTTGCTTGGTGTGATCCTTTGCTGGAACCACATAGAAGCACCCATTAAGACAGGAAGTACAAAATAAGGGTCCATCACGGCAAGATTGTCTATCCAAAGTATCCATCCAGCACCTTGCAACTCATCTGCATTTAAAAGCACACGGTAAAGTGCAAAGAAAACAGGAATTTGTAGAATCAACGGCAAACATCCACCCATAGGGTTAGCACCGTGTTTCTTATACATTTCCATCATCTGCGCATTCATTTTTGCAGGGTCACCTTTATACTTCTCTTTGATATCTTTCATTTTAGGTGCCAGATCTTTAAGTTTTTGCATAGACATCATACCCTTGTATGAAAGTGGGAATAACACAAATTTTACAAGTAAAGTAAAGAGGATGATAGCCCATCCCCAGTTACCCACATAATCATTTATCCAGAGCAATACTTTGAAAAATGGTTTTGCAAGAAATGAGAACCATCCAAATTCAATGGCGTCTGTGAGCTCTGGATGGATTGCACTTAATATTTTCTCCTCTTTAGGTCCGATATAAGCATTTAACTTTAATGTATCAGCTCCCTGAACAAAGATAAGAGGATCACCATTGGCCTCTTTTAAGATAGAAACATTCATACCTTTATCGAAGTCAAAGAACATTGAAGCAACATATCTGTCAAAAGCAGAAGCTATTTTTGCATTTTCGAACTTTTCATACCCTTCAGCATCACCATCTTCTATAGTGTTGATGATATTATCCGCTCCTTTTACCAATGCCCCTCTTACAAGCATATACATAGACTGGTCAGCTACAGGTCTGTGTCCCGGTGTGATGAAGTATGGTGTGGGT
>JBFEKK010000118.1:0-3945 GCA_041552675.1 Sulfurovum sp. | reverse complement strand
GTATATCTTTTGATGGCTTTCATCGTGAGTTCATGTATGATATCTTTTTTATGTTCAAGGATATCTGCTTCTTTTTTGAGACCAAACATTTTAGAGAGAGTAGGTATATCACCTTTCTGTAAAACATTCGTATACGCATGTAAGAGTTTGGTTCTGTGAGGTAAGAGGGCCTCAAAAAGTAAAGTAGCAGGGTTAAAAGAGTACTCTCCTCCCGATTTTTTGGTTTCACTTGGTGCCAGTAGTATTTTCATTATATGTAGCCTATAACCTTCATTTTGTATGGGTGTATTCTATAGAAATTACCTAAAAAAGAGAAATTTTTATCAATTTGTCTAAAACACTTGACATTAAAAACTTTTTTGTCTATAATTCCCGTCCATTTTAAGTGTAACATCTTTTAATGATGGTGCTGGTGTAGCTCAGTTGGCTAGAGCAGCTGATTTGTAATCAGCAGGTCGGGGGTTCGAGTCCCTTCACCAGCTCCATGAAACAAATATAATTATCAGTGTTTGACCAGTAAAGATTTAAACATTAAGGTGAGTTACTCAAGTGGCCAACGAGGGCAGACTGTAAATCTGCTGACTATGTCTTCGAAGGTTCGAATCCTTCACTCACCACCATATGTTAAATCGCATAAAAGATTGCGGGCGTAGCTCAGTGGCTAGAGTTCCTGCCTTCCAAGCAGGCTGTCGAGGGTTCGAATCCCTTCGCCCGCTCCATAAACTGGGAGCTGTGTGAATTATGTATTTAACACACTAATAACTTCACATGTAAAAGCTTTCCTTTTTTATTCATTTATGACTTTAACGCACAAATATTAATTATATACAATAGAGTTGCCCATATGGCTCAGGGGTAGAGCACTTCCTTGGTAAGGAAGAGGTCGTGAGTTCAAGTCTCACTATGGGCTCCACCCTCCATGATGGTATGGACAAAAGTATTACAGCTTTGTAATAGTTCTGTCCATATAGGTATGGGGTCTAAGAAAATTTAGGTATAATACTGCCTTTAAAACATTTTACGCTAGGAGAATAGCATGGCTAAAGAAAAATTCGAACGAACAAAACCGCATGTAAACATCGGTACTATCGGTCACGTTGACCACGGAAAAACTACATTGACTGCTGCAATCACAATGTGTTTAGGTCTTAAAACTGGTGGAGCAACAATGGATTACGATCAAATTGATAATGCACCAGAAGAGAGAGAAAGAGGAATTACTATTGCTACTTCTCACGTTGAGTATGAAACAGAAACTAGACACTACGCTCACGTAGACTGTCCAGGTCACGCTGACTACGTTAAAAACATGATTACTGGTGCTGCTCAAATGGATGGTGCAATCCTTGTTATTGCTGCAACTGATGGTCCAATGGCACAAACTAGAGAGCACATCCTTCTTTCTAAGCAAGTAGGTGTTCCATATATCGTTGTATTCTTGAACAAAGAAGACCAACTTGATGATGAAGATAAAGAAGAGATGTTAGAGCTTGTAGAGATGGAAGTACGTGAACTTCTTTCTGAGTATGACTTCCCAGGTGACGATACACCAATCGTAGCTGGTTCTGCATACAAAGCACTTGAAGAAGCTAAAGCTGGTACAGCTGGTGAATGGTCTGAAAAGATTTATGCACTTATGGACGCAGTAGATGAGTATATCCCTGAGCCAGTAAGAGAAACTGATAAAGATTTCCTAATGGCAATCGAAGATATCTTTACTATTCAAGGTCGTGGTACAGTTGTAACTGGTAAAGTTGACAGAGGTACTGTATGTGTTGGTAACGAAGTTGAGATCGTTGGTCTTAAAGATACTCAGAAAACAACTGTAACTGGTGTTGAAATGTTCCGTAAAGAAATGGATTGTGGAGAAGCTGGTGATAACTGTGGTGTTCTTATCCGTGGTATCGATAAAGAGGCAGTACAAAGAGGTATGGTTCTTTGTAAGCCAGGATCAATTACTCCACACACTGCATTTGAAGCTGAGATCTATGTTCTTACTAAAGAAGAAGGTGGTAGACACACTCCATTCTTTAATAACTATAGACCACAGTTCTACGTTCGTACAACAGACGTAACTGGTTCAGTTCAACTTCAAGAAGGTACTGAAATGGTTATGCCAGGAGACAACGTTAAAATTAATGTTGAGCTTATCGCACCTGTTGCACTTGATGAAGGTACTAAGTTTGCTATCCGTGAAGGTGGTAGAACAGTTGGTGCCGGTGTTGTTTCTAAGATTATTGCTTAATAACACACTGCAGGAGGCTTGCCTCTTGCGCACTTATCATAGGAGATAACAATGAGAGAAACAGTACACTTAGGTTGTGAGAAATGTACAAGACGTAACTATCACACCAATAAAAACAAGAAAACGACAACAGAAAAACTTGCTCTTAAAAAGTATTGTAAATGGTGTAAATGCCATACAGTACATAAAGAGATGAAGCTGTAATCGGAGACTTTTGTTAGATACTATCGGGCTTTGCCCTATAGTATTATTTTTAGGCCAATAGCTCAGTTGGTAGAGCACTGGTCTCCAAAACCAGGTGCCGGGGGTTCGAGTCCCTCTTGGCCTGCCACAAGTAAAGGTAACATATATGGGAAAAATTTCAACATTTATAGCACACGCGAGAGCGGAGATTCATAAAGTAATATTTCCAACAAAAGTACAAGTAAGACAAGCATTTTTAGCAGTTGTTCTAGTAGTAACTGTAATATCAATATTTTTAGCATTGGTTGACTTTTTGATGTCATCAATCGTATCATCAGTTTTTTAGGATAGACAATGGCTTATCAGTGGTATGCAATTCAAACATATTCAGGTTCTGAGCAATCTGTAAAAAGAGCGATCGAACAACTTGTTAAAGATCATGGAATTGAAGAAAAACTTGAACGTGTTGTTGTTCCAACAGAAGAAGTGATTGAAGTTAAAAATGGCGTGAAAAAGATTACTGAGAGAACATTGTATTCTGGGTATGCTTTCGCACATATAGACCTGGATACTGATCTCTGGCATAAGATACAATCTTTGCCAAGAGTATCTAGATTTATCGGTGAACAAAAGACACCTACTGCACTTTCAGAGGCAGATATCAAAGTGATTTTAGACAAAATGGAGCAAAAAGCTGCACCAAGACCTAAAGTTGATTTTGAAACAGGCGAAATGGTACGTATCGTAGATGGTCCGTTTGCTAACTTTACAGGTATGGTTGAAGAGTATGATCTTGACCATGGTAAGTTAAAGTTGAATGTTTCAATTTTTGGTAGAAATACACCGGTTGAAATTCTCTACACACAAGTAGAAAAAATACTATAAGACCTAGCGGTCAAACTAAACAAAGGAAGAACAGATGGCAAAAAAGATAACTGAAAAGTTCAAAATGATGATCCCAGCTGGATCAGCAAATCCATCACCACCAGTAGGTCCTGCACTTGGACAACGTGGTGTAAACATTATGGAGTTTTGTAAAGCTTTTAATGAAAAAACAAAAGATAAAATGGGGTTCAAGATCCCTGTGATCGTTACAGTATATGCAGATAGAAGTTTTACATTTGAAACAAAACAACCACCTGCAAGTGATCTTATCAAAAAAGCAGCAAACATTAAAAAAGGTACAGATAATCCTCTTCTTAATAAAGTTGGAACTATCACTAAAGCAAAACTTGACGAAATTATCGATCAAAAAATTGCTGACCTTAACACGAATGACAGAGAAATGGCAGCGAACATTATCACTGGTTCTTGTAGAAGTATGGGTGTTGAAATCGTAGACTAGTCTTTTTTAAGACAATCATAACCACATGATTTTAAAATGTGGGAGTATATAAAGCGGAGAATAAAATGGCAAAAAAACCAAGTAAAAGAAGAGAAGCACTACTAAAAATAGTAGATACTACTAAAACATATAGTGTTGATGAAGCAATGGCTACACTTAAAAACCTTAAATC
>JBFEKK010000117.1:0-3951 GCA_041552675.1 Sulfurovum sp. | reverse complement strand
CTTGGCACATACACCTCTTTGGGTGCATCTTTTGCCATTAAAACATAAGTGATAAAAACGAGTAAAGACAAAACTGCAGCCACTAAAAATACGGATTGCCATCCCCAAATCTCAGCGATCTTAGGGGCAAAAAGAAAACCAAGTACAACACCCATATTTCCTATACCCGCGATACCAAGTACAACACCTTGCAATCTTGGTGGATACCATTGTCCTGCCTGTGGTAAGGCCACTGCAAAGGATGCTCCTGCAAAACCGAGTCCGATACCCACGAACAACAACTCCCCATAAGAGATATGCTCACCAAATGATGCCACATAAAATAAGGTCAATATAACAATAGCCTGTGCCCCTAGAGCAGTCTTTTTAGCACCGATCTTACCCACGAAAAAACCAAGTAAAACACGCAGTAACGATCCTGCAAGTATAGGAACCGAAAGTAATGTCGCTGTCTCAGAGCCTGTCATCAAAAATCCATAATTAGCCAAGCTGTCTGCAATCTCTGTTGCAAGTGGTCCAAGCATTGTCCAGACCATAAAACTAAAATCAAAATACAAAAATGCTGCAAACAAGGTAGAGGGACTCCCCTCCCCTTTTATACGATTAAAACCTATCATTTTTACTCCTTGAGAATAAATAGTATAGTCAAGTATACATGAAAATCATATGGATATTATACATATAGTGATTAAATATTATACATATTAGTGTTTATATAATATACATACATGAGATATACTTTAATATAAAGATTTTTAGAGAAAAGGAGCCAATATGCGAATCACACGACTTATCATTTTTTTCATTTCTACTATGATACTTTACTGGATAGCAATGGCAGGCTTATTTATCTCCTTTGCATACTCTAAAGGCTGGATACTCGCAGACTTTGAGTTTATAAATGCCAAACAAGCTATAGTACTTCTATCAGATGACAGTAACATCACCCTGCTCGATGTAAGAACCGTAAGAGAATATGAAGACAAACACTTAAAAAATGCTATAAACATACCAGTACAAAAACTTGATAGTAGTCTAAACAGACTGGAAAAAGTGAAAGATCAACGTATTATTGTTTATTGCCGGTCAGGAAGTAGAAGTATCAAAGCATCGCGTATTTTAGAAAAAAATGGATTTACACCACTTAATGTTGAAGGTGGTATCATAGACTTAATACGTAATGATGCAGAGTTAGTAAGGTGATCTGTCTGAGACGAAAACTATTCCACTTCGCCCATAAAAGAGAAAAGAGTTACGACTGATTAAGCCTTGTTGTGAGTATCTTCTTCATCATCATAAATACTGAAGATCGGTGCAAATCCCATAAGTTGCAGTTTTTTATCGAGCGCTTTTGCATCAAAGCCGTTTATTTTTACAGATGATAATAATTTCACTTGTTGTTCTCTATTCAATCCTGCTAACTCCAACTCAAACTCAATTTCTTCTAAAGTCATCATATATCCTTATAAAATATGCTACTGTATTTAGCACTTTTGAGGATTGTACTATTCAATTCTTAGATTTATAATATCTTGATGAGTCAATCATTAATATCGCAACGTAGAAAAGTTGCATAATCCATAAAAAACCTTATAAAGTGATATAGTCTATAAGGTTTCTCGCTATAGTGGCATTTCAAAAGTAGCAGATTCTCTTTAAGCACTACATCGAAACTATTAGTCCAGATCGAACCGATCCAGATTCATCACCTTGTTCCATGCGGCTATAAAGTCATGGACAAAGCGCTCCTGCGCATCCAAACTGCCGTAGACTTCAGCCAGGGCACGTAGCTGGGAATTTGAACCAAAGATCAGATCGACCCGTGTAGCAGTCCACTTGGGCTCACCAGTCACACGATCACACCCCTCAAACATATCTTTATCATCTGAAACTGCCTTCCATGTAGTACCCATATCAAGCAGATTGACGAAGAAGTCGTTTGTAAGCAACCCAGGACGCTTGGTAAAGACGCCATGCTGCACTTGATCAACGTTTGTATTCAAAACACGCATACCTCCAATAAGGACCGTCATCTCTGGTGCAGTGAGTGTAAGCAATTGTGCCCGATCTACGAGAAGTTCTTCAGCAGAGACAGAGTATTTTGTCTTCAAATAGTTACGGAAACCATCAGCGACCGGTTCAAGTACTTCAAATGCATTCACATCGGTTTGTTCCTGTGATGCATCCATACGGCCTGGAATAAATGGCACCGTCACATCATGACCGGCACTCTTCGCCGCCTGTTCCACACCTGCACAACCTCCCAGTATGATAAGATCAGCGAGTGAAACCTTCTTGCCACCAGACTGGGTGTCATTAAACTCCTTCTGGATGCCTTCGAGTATGGCAAGCACTCTTGAAAGTTGATCTGGCTGGTTCACTTCCCAATCTTTCTGCGGTACCAGACGGATGCGCGCACCGTTCCCACCGCCGCGTTTATCAGAACCACGAAAGGTAGAAGCAGACGCCCAGGCTGTTGACACCAGTTCTGAGACTGAAAGACCGGAATCAAGAACCTTAGCTTTAAGCAAGGCAATATCTGTCTCATCGATCAGTTCATGATCAACCGCAGGAATGGGGTCTTGCCAAATGAGGTCTTCATCAGGCACATCAGGGCCAAGATAGCGTGTCTTCGGTCCCATATCACGGTGGGTCAACTTGAACCATGCACGCGCATATGCATCTTGAAATTCATCAGGATTTTCGAAGAAACGTCTTGCGATTTTTTCATACACAGGGTCGAAACGAAGAGAGAGGTCTGTGGTCAGCATGGTTGGTGCATGACGTTTCGATGGATCGTGGGCATCAGGTATGGCATCGGCACCTGCACCATTTTTCGCTGTCCACTGATACGCACCTGCCGGACTCTTCGTCAACTCCCACTCATAGCTGAAAAGATTCTCTAAAAAATTGCTGCTCCATTGAGTCGGCGTAGTGGTCCAGGTGACTTCCAGTCCGCTACTGATCGTATCGGCACCTTTGCCTGTACCGTAACTGCTCCTCCATCCCAACCCTTGCTCCTCGATACCGGCTGCTTCAGGTTCAGGACCGACATGGGCTGCATCACCCGCTCCATGACACTTTCCAAAAGTATGGCCACCGGCTATCAGAGCAACTGTCTCCTCATCATTCATTGCCATTCTGGCAAAGGTTTCACGAATATCTTTAGCTGCCGCAACAGGATCCGGGTTGCCATTCGGACCTTCCGGATTTACATAGATCAATCCCATTTGAACTGCTGCAAGAGGATTTTCAAGTTCCTCATGATCACCAGAATAACGCTTGTCATCTAACCAGGTACCTTCCATACCCCAGTAAATGTCCTTTTCCGGTTCCCAAATGTCTTCACGTCCACCCCCATAACCGAAGATCTTAAAGCCCATCGATTCCATCGCGACGTTTCCTGCAAGGATCATCAGGTCAGCCCAAGAGATTTTTCGGCCATACTTTTGCTTCACTGGCCAGATCAGTCTACGGGCCTTATCTAGATTGACATTATCAGGCCAGCTGTTAAGGGGTGCAAAGCGCTGGTTTCCACTTCCTCCACCACCACGACCATCACCACTACGGTAAGTACCGGCACTGTGCCAAGCCATACGAATGAAAAATGGGCCATAGTGACCGAAGTCAGCCGGCCACCAATCCTGTGAGTCGGTCATCACCGCCAATAGATCTTTTTTTACAGCTTCAAGATCAAGACTATTAAATGCTTCAGCATAGTTGAAATCATCGCCCATAGGATTGGATAGAGAAGAGTGTTGGTGCAAGATATCGAGCTTCAACTGGTTAGGCCACCAATCCTGGTTTGATGTACCGCCACCGGAAGTGTGTTGTATAAATTTTTTGTTATCAAACATGGCATTCTCCTAATTTGGTTAGAATGTGATTGAAAGATGCCATGAAATGCATCTAAGCCATTTGAAGAATAGTAGAGATATTCACGTTTAAAAT
>JBFEKK010000116.1:0-3956 GCA_041552675.1 Sulfurovum sp. | reverse complement strand
TTTCTAGATGAACCAGTACCTACAACATCACCAACGTATGCTAATGGGTGACCTTTCTTTCTAAGCTCATCCATAGTCTCAAGTGGATTATCCATTCTATTCACGAGGAAAGAGTTCGCATGAAGTGGAATATCTGCTCTAGTAAATGCTTCTGATGCTGGAGAAAGGTCATCAGTATTTGTCTCACCTGGAATTTTATATACTGTAAGTGTGATCTCTTTTTCCATCTCCGGCTTGTTGTAGAACCACTCTGCATTTGCCCAAGACTCAACGATCTCTTTTGCTTTTGTATTACCTTGATCCATAAGTGTTTTAACATCATTAAATGCATCATATACAAGGATAGTATTTTTAAGTTGCTCTGCTGCTACATCTGTAACTTCACCGCCGATTTTAAGTGCTTCAACAAGTGGATTAACGTTAAATCCACCTAACATTGATCCAAGAATTTCACATGCTTTTACTGCATCGATCGCATCACAAGTGATATTTCCTTGTACAATGTCATTTAAGAATGCTGCTTTAATGTAAGCTGCATCATCAACACCAGCAGGTACTTTGTTTTCAAACATATCCATTACGAAATCAACATCTGCAATAGGACTCTCTTTTAGTAACTCAACAAGTTGAGCTGTTTGATCTGGTGTAAGTGCGAGTGGTGGTACACCTAACTCAGCACGTTCAGCCGTATGTGCTTTATATTCTTCTAATAAGGCCATTATGGTCTCCTGTAGTTTATAATTTGTGTAGTATATTAACAAAAAAATAGTTGATTTACTATTCTATAAGATGAAGATATGAAATAGATAATTTATTTGTATCGTATGGTTACAGGAAAAGAGACCATTTAAGTCTCTTTTTAGGTTCTAATGAGAAATTAGACGATTTCTCTGTTACCTTTTGCATTTGGTGCACTCAATACACCCATTGCTTCAAGCTGCTCTATAATGTTTGCAGAACGATTGTAACCTATCTGCAATTTACGCTGCAAGTAGGAGATAGAAGTCTTCTTGTCCGATAAGACCACTGATTTGGCTTCTTCATAAAGAGGATCAAGATCAATATCTCCACCCTCACCTTCACTTGCAGTGCCCCCACCTGCAACAAGATAACTTTCATCATACTCAGGGACGCGTTGTGCTTTCAGGAACTCAACGATCTCTTCGATCTCTTCTTCTTTATTCCATGGTGCATGTAAACGTACCAGTCCTGTCGCACCAGGAGGAGTAAAAAGACCATCACCACGCCCTAGTAAACTCTCCGCTCCCATTGCATCCAATATCACCTTAGAGTCTATACGTTGACCTACACGGTAACTCAATCTAGAAGGTAGATTGGCTTTGATGAGCCCTGTAACAACATCCACACTTGGTCTTTGCGTTGCAACAATCAGGTGTATACCACTGGCTCTTGCCATCTGGGCGAGTCTTGCAATGGAGTACTCTACCTCTTTTCCTCCATTCATCATCAAGTCAGCAAGCTCATCTATCACAACAACGATGAAAGGGAAAGGCTCTGCAGAACCGTCAGCTTTTACTTTTTCATTGTAATTATCAATGTTTTTTGTACGGTTCTCTGCCATCAGTTTATAACGACGCTCCATCTCCCCTACCATATTTGCAAGCGCTGCAATGGCTTTTTTAGGTTCAGTGATGACCGGTGTGATCAAATGTGGAATATCATTATAGATAGAAAACTCCAGCATTTTAGGATCAATAAGCATCAGCTTCAACTGATCAGGGTCATTCCTATAAAGCAAAGAAAGGATCATCGCATTGATACCTACAGATTTACCCGATCCCGTGGTTCCTGCTATAAGCAGATGCGGAAGTTTTTTAATATCTGTGATAAACGGTTTACCTACGATATCTTTACCTAAAGCTACAGTTAAAGGAGAGCTAGAATTTTTAAAAAGATCACTCTCAAGTATCTCACGAAGGTAAATGGTATCTACAGTTTCATTTGGTATCTCTATCCCCACAACATCACGCCCAGGTATCGGTGCCTGTATACGGATTGTTTCAGCAGAAAGTGCCATAGCAAGGTCATCCTGGAGGTTTAAGATTTTAGAAACTTTGACATTGGGTGCAGGCTTGAACTCAAATGTCGTAACCAAAGGCCCACTATAGGTACGTACCACATCACCTTCTACTTTAAATTGTTCAAGTTTTGCGAGTAACTCTTCTATCTTTCTGTCAATTTCTGCCTCATTGACCTTTTTTGTCGTTTTCGGTGCTTTTTGTAAAAAATCCAGTTTAGGCAGTTTGAAATTTTTAGGTTTGACTACTTTTCCTTTATCTATCTGCTCCATGAGTTTAGAGTTTTCTTCAAGCTCATTGATGATTTCTACATGGGACTTGCTTGTGGCACCTTTGTCTGCAGAAGTGTTCATTTCCATCTCATGTTCAAGTTCGAGTATTTCATTGAGTACAGGATCATCCACTTCATCAAGTGCTTGTACTGTTTCTGGTTCTGTTTTAGTTAAAACCTTTTTTGAATCCGGTTTTCTTTTTACACGTGTTTTCTTTGGCTTTTCTTCTGAAACATCCAGTATAGGCATCATTTCATCTTCAAGAGAAGGAGAAGCAAAAGGGTTTGTAAATATCTTTTTTAAGACTTTCCCCAGCATAGAAAAAGTACTTCCTAACCATGAAAAAGAGAGTGAAACCTTAGGTTTGTTCATTTTGAATGCAGAGAATTTGAAGTCATCATCTATGATGAACACCAAAGAGAGTGCCATGATCATCAACCAAAACAGCCAGAGCCCTGCTTTACCGATGAGCGGGTATAAGAATTCCACGATCTGTGTACCTATAAAACCTCTGTCTTGGGCCTCTAGTACCAAAGCACTGAAGAGTATCAGGGCGATGAAAAAAAGTATCCATCCCAAATAAAAATCAATATTTTTTCTTACACTGGCATCACTATAAAGCTTATAGAGAGGATAAAATAAAACAAAAAAATTGATATAAGCAAGGTACCCAAATAGATAGAGATTGGTATCTCCTATTTTTTTCCCGATATCACCCACAAGTGCTGTTTCATGGAAGATAGTAGAAAATGCAGCATAAATAAAAAGTATCGCCGTAATAATAATTGTGATTTTCAATGTTATTCCTAAATTAATATTAAATAATGAAGATATTATAACAAATTAAGATAAATCCCTATGAAAAAGGGTCAAAATGTCATATTAATACTCATGTTAAGAGGCTAATAGATTTAAAACTGTACTATACCCTCTGTATAACCGATCTCTATCTGATACGCTTTTTAAACCCTGTATTGATACGCAAACGTAATCCCAGATAATACGCATATGTGATCGCTTTTTTAAGTAAATAGGCAATATACCCTTTCACTTTGATATAGTGGAACATTTCACCTACTGCATATTTCCCGCCCAATGCAATAAAGACACCTGAAACACTAGCATCAAAGGCCTGAGACTCTATACCGTCAATTCTTTGTCTAATTGTTTTTGCTACATACTCTGCACTTTTTTCGGCAATTTGTGCTGTTGGAGGCAAAATGTTACCTTGTGTGTCTTTGATCTCCACACAATCACCTATGGCAAAGACATCTTTTTGACCTTGAACATTAAGCTCTGGACTTACGATGAGCTGATTGATACTGTTTTTCTCATTCTCAATCGTATCATTGAGTGATGATGCTTTGATCCCACCCGTAAAGATCATGAAACTATAGGGTAATTTTTCACCATTTTTAAAATGTATGTGTGTAGCGTCAACAGTGTTGATAAAAGTACCTGTAAGGATCTTGACACCCAGTGCTTCTAATCTATTCTTAGTATGGTCAATGCTGTATTGTCCCATACCTGGAAGTATGGTATCACATGCATCGATAAGATAAATATGTATCTCTTTTGCTGTATCTCCGATCGTTTTACTGTAAGTGTCAATGACATAAGCCATCTCAGCAGCCACTTCTACTCC
>JBFEKK010000115.1:0-3965 GCA_041552675.1 Sulfurovum sp. | reverse complement strand
CAACAGCATTTTTATCTTCAAATCCGGTAGCAACGATAGTGATCTTCACTTCATCAACAGCCATATTTACATTGGTTGTTGTACCAAAGATCACAGATGCATCTTCATCTGCACTCTCTTCGACAATACTCATAGCTTCACCGATCTCCATGATAGGATAATCAGGGTGGATGTCAAAGTGTACAAGTACACCCATAGCACCATCGATAGAGATATTGTCAAGTAGTGGAGACTCGATAGCAGCTTTTGCTGCATCATAAGCTGCATTCGTTCCTGTACTGTATCCTGCACCCATAAGAGCAAGACCTCTATGACTCATAACCGTTTTAACATCGGCAAAGTCAAGGTTGATGTCATTTTCCCCATGAGAAAGGATGACTTTAGAGATACCACCAACGGCCTGAGCAAGAATATCATCTACCATTCTAAAGCTCTCTTTGATACCAAGGTTTTTCTCAACGATAGAAAGAAGTTTTTCATTAGGTACGACAATGATCGAATCACTCTCTCTTTTGAGTTCTTCTAAACCTTCTTTTGCAAGCTTTGTTCTTTTTCTACCTTCAAATTTAAAAGGGCTTGTTACGATAGAAACAGTCAGTGCACCTACTTCTTTTGCAGCCTGTGCAATAATCGGTGCAGCACCTGTACCTGTACCTCCACCAAGACCCGCAGATATAAAGACAATATCAGAACCCTCAAGCATCTTTTTGATATCTTCAAAGCTTTCAAGCGCAGCTTCTCTACCCTTGTCCGGAAGCATACCTGCACCCAGTCCTCTTGTTGCATTGATACCTAATTGCATTTTGTATGGTGCTAAAGAACTGTCGAGTGCTTGTGCATCCGTATTGGCAACAATCAGATCAATGGTATTAATTCCCTCACTTATCATGTGATTGATCATGTTACCACCGCCGCCACCAACGCCGATAGCTTTGATTTTCGCTCCATTAGTGTGACATTTTGTTTCAACGATGTCTATTTCAAACTCTTCCATGTTTTCCCCCTTTATTTGATGTGTTTAAAAATACTTTTAAAAAAGCTGCCTTGCCCAACTTGCCAGTTTTTTAAATGGATTTTTATTTTCATGACCTAGGTCTGGTAGATCGTCAAATGATATATCTGACCCTTCCTGATCTTCTTGTTGTTTGTGTTCTTTGTCTTCTTTATGACTTCTAGTTGCTTGTACCTCTTCGGTATTCTTTGCCGTATGACCTATCCTGATGTCATTTAGGTTATCTTCGAACATTGCCTTTGAATGTAATAACTCTTGTTGGAAATTGATTTCATATTGCGTATGACCACCTGCTTTATAGAGCAGTAAACCCACTACTGTTGAAAATGCCGGATCTTTTAGTTCATCAAAAAGACCATTGATATTATCTGGGTAACCCACTCTTACAGGCATACCAGTGAAGATGGCTTGTGCCAATTCTCTCATACCTTTAAGCTTTGTCATACCTCCAGTCAAGATAATCCCTGCACCTATTTGCTCTTTTAATGCAGATTTTTCCAATGACTTGGACAAAATCATGAGTGCCTCTTCTACACGTGAGAAAATAACAGAATGAACCACTTCTAAAGAGACACCATTACGACTCTCTTCATCACCAATGATCGGGAGTTCTATAATTTCATTTGAACTCTCTATAAGACTCCCATGACGTACTTTGACATTTTCAGCTATTTGTAAAGGTGTATGCAGTGCCATGGAAAGGTCATTAGTGATGTGGTTTGAACCTACACCTAAGAAATCATTGTATCTGATAGAGTTACCCGTATGGATGACAAGATTACTTGTTTGACCACCAAGGTCAATGACCGCAACGCCAAGTTCTTTTTCATCTTCATCCATTGTAGCAATAGCAGAAGCATAACCGCTTAAGACAATACCATCTATCTCAACACCTGCAGAACGAACGGCTTTTTTAAGATTAGAAAGATTTGATTTTTGTGTCATAATGATGTTGACATCTACTTCCATACGACTTGCATTCATACCAAACGGATCTTCAATGAAGTCTTGATCATCTACTCTAAAGTTGTAAGGTAATACATGGATGATATCATACTCAGTGGGCACGTTAGCATTGTAAAGTGCTGTTTGCATCACACGATTGATCTCTTTAATGGAGATGTCTTTATGTGGAATGTTGACAATACCGGTAGAGTTCAGACTCTTAGCATAGGCATTTGAGATAGAAACCGTTGCAGAAGTAATGTTACTCCCTGCAATACGTTTTGCATCGTTAATGGCTTTTTTGATGGATTTAGAAGCAAGTTCTATGTTGGTGATCGCACCTTTCTTAACCCCTTGGGATTTAGAGATGCCATGTCCTTGAATGGTGACTTCGGAGTCTTTGATTTCAGCGATGATAGCGCATATTTTAGTGGAACCGATATCAATAGCTAAAACTGTGTCGCTCAATTTGTCAGCCCTCCCATATAGACTTCTGTAGGATATTGTTTATCTAACATTTTAATCAGATTCGATTCAAATGTACTTTGTTTGAGTTTATTTGCAGTCTGTTTTACAAAATCTGTCTGGTTTACATCCATTGGCAACAGTTTTTGTTCTAAGATATTATAAACTATAACTTTATCGAATACGCTTATGATACCTTTTTCTTTTGATGATGTAAAGAGTTTTTGTAAAAATTGTAAACTTTCTTGTGTATTTAACGGATTGAGGTTGACATTCTCTTCTAATTTGACAAAACCAGAGATGATTGCATCGCTCTGATCAAAGTTTTTAAGTGTTGACTCTGCCAATGTTAAAAGTGCTTCTTTTTTAGCCTGGTTTTCATAAAGGACTGTCACTTCTTCTTTGGCTTCTTCATAGGTTTTTACCTTTGGTAACACAATGTTTTCTATTTTTACAGTGGCATAGGCATCTGCAACTACTTTAGGTTTAAGTATATCGCCTACAGATTTTTCTTTCAATGCACTCCATACTTCTTCTGTAAGCTTAGCATCACCCATTGGAAGTGTGATCTGCTCACTGTTTTCAAGGTCCCCTTTTTTAAATGCAATATATGCTTTTTGTGCTGTTTTTTTTGTTTTCTTTAGCTTTAGATCTTTTGTCACCAATACTTTCGCTTCTTCGAAAGGAAGTTGTTTCCCTGTTCCGTCTGTATAGTTGAAGCTATTTGCTTCATAGTGTGCTTTTATTTCATCATCAGTGACAGCAGTATCTTTACTTTGTGTCCACACGATAGAAAGGTCATACATTTGTGGAGTCAAAAAGTTCTCTTTTTGCATCTCCCAGTAGGCTTTTACTTTTGCTTCATCGATGACGAAGTTGAGATCATCGTTTGTCAATACCTTGTATGCCAACTTGTCACTGACATTCATAGCTGCAGAAACAGCTTCTTCCTCAAGTGGCAAAGTACCAACAGCAAGTAATGAAAATGTCTTTTCCAGGATAAGCTCTTCTCTGAGTGTCTCTTCAAAGGCATTGGCTCTAAGTCTTTGACTTTTAAGGTAACCATCATAGATCTCTTTAACGAAAACACCATCTTTTTGGAAGGCTCGAAGTGTTTGCAGTTTTTGTGCTACTTCAGTATCTGAAACGATGATACCCAGGTCTTTTGCAAAGTTCAAGATCTTAGCCTGTGTTGCCAATCTGGCAAATGCCTGTTTGATCAGTCCCATCTCTTGGGCTTTTTTATCATCAAGTGTACCTTGCATTGCTTGGTTGTATTGGTTGTATATGTTGCTGTATACCATGTTGAGTTTTGTTTGCTTGATCTCAATGTCACCTACTTTGGCAACATTTCCTGCTTTTGAACCAAAACTGTAACTTCCCCAACCTACAAAACCTGCACCAATAAATGCGATGGTTGCTACCCAGATTGTCCATACTAGATATTTATTGTGTTTTTGCATCCAACTAATCATACTTCATCTACCTTCAATCGAAAAATTTGTACAATATTCTATCTAAAATAAGCTTATCGCTAATGAAT
>JBFEKK010000114.1:0-3989 GCA_041552675.1 Sulfurovum sp. | reverse complement strand
GTGGGCTCTTACCCCACCCTTTCACTATCACCACCGAAGTGGCTACCTACTTTCTGTTGCACTTGCCCTCAGATTACTCTGGCCATCCGTTAGATGGAGCCCTGTCTCACTTGCAGCCCGGACTTTCCTCTCGTGACATAAAGCCACCAGCAACTACCTGTTGCACCTTAATGGAATTATACCATATAAAAAGGTGATTGTTAAGGGTTATGATTAATATAAGAATAGTTATTATCTATTGAAGCAGAGAAAATACAGAAATTATTTCTCCAGATTAACTGTTCATTTTACCTATGGCACACGAAACAAAACTTTTTGCTTTTGCTGAAGTACTGTCCATGAAACTCATCTCTTCTGAAGCCAAAGGATAACCGAGTTCTCTCAGTGCTTTAGATAACTTATCTACATCCTTGTTTTCTATATCTAACGTAATTTTACGTGGCAGAACGTTTAGATCGACTTCTATCTCCCCAAACTCTTTGGCAAGTTTACTCTTAAGTGTAGACGCACACCCACCACACTTCACATTAAAGACATCAAATGATTGCTGCATAAATAACTCCTGACGATTTAACTTGCTAATATTATAGTCAAAAAAGGTAAATGAAAAAAAGTATAGTGTGCTACTTTTTTAAATAAATGGGATACAAAATGAGTTTAGAGGAAAAATATGTAAGTGTGGGCACGCATGCCCACTAAAAGCGTATTAAAAATTTATGAGAAAATAAAATTAAGAAAGAACTTCTTTAACCGCTTTACCGATCTCAGCTGGTGAAACAACAACTTTCACACCTGCTGCTTCAAGGGCATCCATTTTCTCTTTTGCTGTACCTGCAGAACCAGAGATGATAGCACCTGCGTGTCCCATTCTTTTACCTGCTGGTGCAGTTTGACCTGCAATAAAAGCAACCACTGGCTTAGTGATGTTTTCTTTGATATACGCTGCTGCCTGGATCTCAAGATCTCCACCGATCTCACCGATCATAACGATCGCTTCAGTTTCAGGATCTTCTTGGAATTCTTGAAGAAGCTGCTTATAGCTAAGACCGATAATTGGGTCCCCACCGATACCAACAGCTGTTGAAATACCATAACCTTCATTACATACTTGGTTCGCACCTTCATAGGTCAATGTACCAGATTTAGAGATAAGTCCAATATTACCTTTTTTGAAGATCATACCAGGCATGATTCCAATCTTACACTCTTCTGCTGTAATGATACCAGGACAGTTTGGCCCGATCGTTTTCATATTGTTCTTAACAGCATGAGCTTTAGCCATTTGCATATCTCTAACCGGTGCACCTTCTGTAATGATCACTGCAAGTTCGATACCCGCATCCGCTGCTTCCATTACTGCATCTGCTACAAATGCTGGTGGAACAAAGATCATAGAAACAGTTGCTCCAGTAGTCTCTACTGCATCTCTCACTGTATTAAACACAGGCTTTCCAAGGTGTGTTTGTCCACCTTTGTTTGGTGTCACACCACCTACGATATTTGTACCATAGTCTATACACTGTTCAGCATGGAAAGAACCCTCTTTACCTGTAAAACCTTGAACGATTACTTTTGTATCTTTATTTACTAAAATTGACATCTATTACTCTCCCTTTGCCGCTGCTACTGCTTTTGCTGCACCATCTGCCAGATCTGTTGCTGCAATAACATTTGGAATATTTGCATTTTTAAGAATCTCTGCTGCTTCTGGTGCATTCGTACCATCAAGACGCACTATAACAGGTACATGTACATCTACAAGTTTTGTTGCTTCAAGAATACCGTTTGCAATTCTATCACATCTTACGATACCACCGAAGATATTTACAAAGATAGCTTTGACATTTGGATTTTTAAGAATGATTTCAAACCCTTTTGCCACTGTTTCTGCATTTGCTGAACCACCAACATCAAGGAAGTTTGCAGGTGTTCCCCCCATATAGTTAATTGTATCCATAGTACCCATTGCTAGACCAGCACCATTTACCATACAACCGATCTCACCATCAAGTGCTATGTAAGAAAGACCATATTGGCTTGCTTCTCTCTCATCAGGATCTTCTTCTGAGATATCTCTCATATCTTCGATATCCGGGTGACGTCCAAGAGCAGAATCATCGAATCCCATTTTTCCATCCAGTGCCAAAAAGTCACCAGATTCAGTTTTGATCAACGGGTTAATTTCGATCATCTCTGCATCATTTTCCATATAAAGCTTATAAAGTTTAGAAGCAAAATCCATCATCTTCTTTTGTTCGCTTTTATCTGTGATACCAAGACCGAATACAAGTTCTCTACCATGATAAGGTTGGAAACCGATCGCAGGATCTACTTTAATTTTTATGATCTTTTCAGGAGTTTCATGTGCTACAGTTTCAATATCCATACCACCTTCAGTTGAAGCCATGATGATTGGCATTTCAGCAGCTCTATCAAGTACAACAGAAAGGTAAAGCTCATCTGCAATAGCTGCACCCTCTTCGATATATACTTTTTGAACCAATTTACCTTCTGGTCCTGTTTGGTGTGTTACCAAAGTCATACCTAGGATTTCTTTAGCAAGTTCTCTTACTTCGTCTTCAGACCTAGCAAGTTTAACACCACCTCCTAGTCCTCTACCACCTGCGTGGATCTGCGCTTTTACTACCCAAACATTACCACCCAGCTCTTGTGCATTTGCTACAGCTTGATCAGGTGTATTGGCAATAATACCTCTAGGTGTTGGAACACCATACTTTTGGAATATTTGTTTCGCTTGATACTCATGAATATTCACGTGTACTCCTTTTAATAATAATGCATTACTATACGATGAAAGAGGATAAGAGTTAATTAATTTGCCTATAAAAGATAGTGATTTTAGAAATATGTTATGTATTTACACATTAAGTTAGCGAGATTATGTTAGATTTTATAGTGTATAAGTCATATTGTCCCTTTTGGTAACAAAAGGGACATAAAAAATTATGCTTTTGGTGAAATCATCTCTTCAGGTTTCACATTTTTGTCAAAGTCTTCTGCAGACATCAGACCAAGTGCGACTGCTTCTTCTTTAAGTGTTGTACCATTTGCATGAGCCTGCTTTGCAATTTTTGCTGCATTTTCATACCCAATATAAGGATTCAATGCAGTCACTAACATTAATGAATCATTTAAAAATTTGTCAATATTAGCTCTAATCGGCTCGATACCTACTGCACAATTGACATCAAAACTTCTTATGACATCAGAGAGAAGTCTAATGGATTGCAAGACGTTATAGGCAATCACTGGTTTGAATACATTGAGTTCAAAGTTCCCTTGAGATGCAGCGATTCCCACTGTTGTATCATTACCCATCACTTGTACCGCAACCATTGTCATCGCTTCTGCCTGTGTGGGATTGACTTTGCCGGGCATGATAGAAGAACCCGGCTCATTTGCAGGGATCTCGATCTCTCCCAAACCACATCTGGGACCTGATGCCAACCATCTTATATCATTGGCTATTTTCATAAGATTTGCTGCAAGTGCTTTAAGTGAACCACTGAGCACTACTTCAGCATCATGTCCTGTAAGTGCATGAAACTTATTAGGTTGCGAAACAAATCCATAATTTTTTGCCATAAACTGGTTCAGTTGCACAACTACTCTTTGTGAAAACTCTGGGTGTGAATTAAGACCCGTACCTACTGCTGTACCACCAATTGCAAGTTCTTTACAGTATACAAGTGCATCATTGATTTGCTTTATATTTGTTTCTAACATTGATACATACCCAGAAAGTTCTTGACCTAGTGTCAGTGGTGTTGCATCTTGAAGGTGTGTTCTACCTATCTTCACAACATCAGAAAAAGTTTTCGCTTTTTCATCTAGTGTATTTTTCAATTGGGTTAGTGAGGGGATAAGCGTATCTGTTACCGCTACAACTTCAGCGATACGCATTGCAGTGGGATAGGTATCATTTGAACTCTGTCCTTTGTTTACATCATCATTCGGATGAACCAGAT
>JBFEKK010000113.1:0-3995 GCA_041552675.1 Sulfurovum sp. | reverse complement strand
TGGAACGAGGCATGAAAACCTGGGTAGAAATAGATGGGTCCTTCGGTGAAGGTGGCGGACAGGTGATCAGGACCTCTCTTACACTTTCTGCCCTGACCGGAAAACCTGTAGCCATTCATAACATTCGTAAAAATCGGATGAATCCCGGGCTTGCACCCCAGCACTTGACCAACGTGCTTGCACTGGCCGAGATTTGTGATGCAAAAGTCGAAGGCGCCGAAATAGGCTCAATGGAACTGCTGTTTGAACCCCAAGCCAAGCCGCGAGCGGACAGATACGTCTTTGATGTCACCGAAGCTGCGCAAAAAGGGAGTGCAGGATCGGTTACGCTTATACTGCAGACACTGCTGCTTCCTCTCGCACTTACCAACTCAAAAAGCCATCTGCTGCTCCGTGGAGGCACCAATGTGGCTTGGAGCCCTCCGTATGAGTATATAGCCCATGTGTTTCTGCCAACGCTTGAGCGCATGGGAATCAAAGCCCAATGCCGGTTGAATGCCCGGGGATTCTATCCTGTTGGGGGTGGAGAGATTACCGTGGAAATTTTCGGTTCTGCTTCTCTGATGCCGCTTAAACTCAATGAGCGCGGGAATCTTCAACGTATATGGGGGAATGCAACTACCTGCAACCTACCGGCTCATATTCCCCAAAGGATGACGGATAGGGCGGGAGCAATCCTAAAAAGCACTGGATTCTCGGCCGAGATCACCCCGCGGCGCGAACGGTGCGTAGGATCCGGGGCCGGAATTTTTCTGACGGTACAATACGAGCATGCCCTGGCTGGTTTCTCAGCGCTGGGGAAGCCGGGTAAGCCCTCTGAAGAGGTTGCCGAAGAGGTATGTGCCTACCTGATAGAGCATCATGAGAGCGGTGCATCTGTGGACCGATATCTGGCTGATCAGTTGCTGCTGCCCATGTCTCTGGCAGACGGGGTCAGCGAATTTAAGACTGATTACATCAGCAGCCACCTGGTCACCAATGCCCACATTATCAGGCAGTTCATAGCTGTAGATATCTTTATCGATGCAGATGTGGGAGAACCTGGACGTGTGGTTGTTTCAGGTGCGGCAGTGTACTGAAGCAATAATTCAAAAATAATAGCTGACTGGGGCGGCTGTCAGTGCTAAGGTTTAAGTTTTTTGGTAGATTCTGTTATGCTCTGAAATCTCCCGGAATCCTCCGGAATCTTTTGGCAGAGATTCATGGATGCCGATAACCAGATAACCATCTGGGTGTAATTTTCTTTTCATCTGTGAGAGTATTTTTCGTTGAAGCGGTTCATCAAAATAGCTAAAGAGAAGATTTCTACAGAGTATCAGATCGAAATCATTCTCCGGCATTGCTTGGCGGATATCCTGTTGAAGAAATCGGACCTGGTGTTTATAATGCTCCTTTAGACAGTAGTGTCCATCTTCCCTCTTAAATGCCTTTTCAAGCCACTGTTTTGGGAAATCCTTAAGGCTCCCAAACGCGTAACAGGCTCTTCTTGCCCGCTTGAGCATATGTGCACTACTGTCTGTTGCAATGATCTTTAGTGTCAGTCTTGGAAAGCTCTTTGCAAAGCATTGCTCCCATATGATCGAGAGGGTATAGGCCTCCTCCCCGGAAGCAGCTCCTGCACTCCAGACTTTTATGCTCTTTTCTCCCTTTGCTTCAGCTTCTCTGACTATGTTTAAAAGCACTGTTTCGCGAATAGAGTCAAAAACTCCTCTGTCACGGTAGAAACGGGAAATGGTGATGCGACACATATCATCCAAAACGCTCCACTCTTCTTTATTTGCTTTCAGATATCTGCTATATGCTGCGATATCAGATAAGCCCAATGCCTGCAAACGCCGCTTTATCCGTTTGCATACCTGCTTTCTGACTTTGCGAAATCCCTGCCACTGCATTTGCAGTGTCGGCAAGACCTGCTGCAAGAGAGAGACACATGCAGTATCTTTCATAAGACTTCAGCCTTATCCAATCTATAAAGCCCATCATCATGTGCTGCTCTTATGGCCTCTTCAAACTCCTCTTTTGTGATTGAACGGTTTATTTCGGGATATTTATAGGCTTTGTATGATGGAAAGTATTGATCCATGATATTGAGATAGGTATTTTTAGATATTTTTGTTGCAATAAAATGCATGATCTCTTTTGTCCCACCTATATGATTTGGCAATACAAGATGACGTATTAACAGTCCTTTAACAGCCAGCCCTTCATCATTGACGATCAAGTCCCCAACTTGACGATGCATCTCTAAAACTGCTTTTTGGTTTATCTGTGGATAATCTTTGACTTTAGAATATTTCCTTGCCAGCTTTTCGTCTGCATATTTCATATCAGGCATATAGATATCTATAATTCCATCTAAAATTTTTAACATCTCTATAGAGTCGTATCCTCCGGTATTATAAACAAGCGGAAGAGAAAGCCCTTTTTGTGCCGCTATATATACAGCTTCTAAAATCTGGGGGACAACATGACTGGGGGTGACAAGATTGATGTTGTGGCACCCTGAATGCTGAAGTTCAAGCATCATATCCGCAAGTTTTTCAGCGGTAACTTCATAGCCTGATTTTGGATCTTGGCTGATAGAAAAATTTTGACAATACTGGCATGAAAGGCTGCAACCGCTGAAAAAAATTGTACCTGAGCCACTCCACCCACGCAAGACATCCTCTTCTCCATGATGAGGACCGTAACTTGCTACCCGAGCAAATCTTCCGACTTTACATACCCCAAGCTCCCCTTTTAAACGGTTCACATGGCAATATCTCGCACATACAATACAGTCTTCCAAAAGTTTAAGCGCTTGATCAACACGCTCTTTTAATTCTCCGCTCTCTAACAGTTTTATATAGGATGGTATAAAAAAATGCATATGACTCCTTCTAAAAATACTTCCAATCCTGATTATTTTGAGAATAGGGGTCAGGTGATAATAATCATACATACCTTACCACAGTTCTTAGCGTAAAAACATATTAGTTCTTCAAAGTATTCATAGTCCACATTCTTACTATACTGACTATTACATTACCTTTCTATTAAGAGTATATCAAAACATCTTCTTATGAAAACCTTATAAAATATAGAACTTTATATGGTTTTTATATTTTGTCAGAGTCTGCCAAATTTGTACATTCATTGTATGCCAACAGATAACTATTTAATTTATAGATTCCCTAAAATAGGGCGTTTAAGGGATTTAATCCAGTGTTCGAATCTCTTACTGTCTAATATGAAGTCTCGAATTTAGAGGCTTTGCGTTCACATAAAAAAATGACTCTGCCAACTTGGTTATAATTTAGTCATATTTTACTAGTGAGGGAAGATAATTATTATCTGAAGTAGATCTTTGATATATGTTGTTTTATAAGGAATGAATGGAATATTTTTTAATGAGAGAGTAGAGATTTTAAGATGTGGAACAGCAGAGTCCATCAGACTCTGTTAAATCTTATATATTGGCAGATTTTCCCTCTATTATTTTGAGGTTGAGCCAAGATGGTGGATTGTAAAAATTAAGTTCACTTTGCTCCCAGTCATTTCTTTCACTATGACGAGTATGTAAGATCCCTTTAATCAGAGTATATTGTATCCCTGTGATACAACTAATAAGATTATGCCCTTCTTTTAACGCTTCAAAAACAGCTTCTTTACTTTTCATACGTTTTCCTTTAAGCAATTCATAAAAAGACCTATTAGTCTCTTTATAGAAGTGTTTAAAATATGGACAGATTTCTCTGTCCATTAGATGGTCTTAAAGACCAGTAACGTTTTCAGCCTGTGGGCCTTTTTGACCTTCACCGATCTCAAAAGTCACTTTTTGACCTTCATTAAGGGAAACACGGTCGTAACCATTGCTATTAATTTGACGATAGTGTACAAATACATCATTTCCGCCATTTTCTTGTTCGATAAAACCGAAACCTTTTTCACTGTTGAACCATTTTACTGTTCCGTTTACTTGAGTTGCCATTGCAATTCCTTTTAGTTGTTGATAC
>JBFEKK010000112.1:0-4011 GCA_041552675.1 Sulfurovum sp. | reverse complement strand
AGTTCATGATCTCATGAGAAGGTACAGAGGTTTTGACGAGGTTCACGATGTCTGTTTCAGCAAAGACCCCACATTTTGCTGCGACATGGTGAAGTTTGTCCGTTTCAAAGGTAAGTTTTTGAACCTCATCACTTTCCATACCTACTTTCATCGTACATTTTTCAATGGTCGCACCCGTACCAGAGGCACATTTGTCATTCATAGAGCTAAGTACAGACTTTTTACCGTCTTCACTGACTTTAAAGTGTATGATCTTCGCGTCCTGTCCGCCCAGTTCGATAACAGCTCTTACATCAGGATGGAGATGTTCTACGGCCAGAACAACCGCATTCACCTCTTGTACAAAACGTGCATTGATCGTTGGCGCTATACGCGTGGCTCCTGAACCGGTGATGTAAACTTTGTCTATTTTTTTATAGGTATCTGGATGTGTAAGTGAGAGTTCTTGAAGAAGTCTTAAAAGTGTCGAGGCTTGTTTTGTATCGTGGGGAGTATAGGCTTTTTGGAGTATGTTAAAGTGCTCATCACACACGACGTACTTTACGGTAGTTGAACCGATATCAATACCGAGTGCATATTTAGCTATGAGAGGCTTTGTCATATTTTTTATCCTTAGATGCACTTTTAAATGCCCATATAATCCATAAGATACCCAATATTATATAAGGTATACTTAACATCTGTCCTGTAGTAAAAGGAAGATCAGTCGTATATGCTGCCTGTCTCGTTTTGGTATATTCTAAAAAGAACCGCGCAGTAAAGACTGCGACCAAAAAGACACCAGGGAGTATTTTAGTCGCAAAAGCAGGCGTCACTTTACGATAGATAGTAACTAAAAGGGCCAAAATGATGAGGTAGGAAAATGCTTCATAGAGTTGTACCGGGTGTCTAGGGACCATATCTACACGTGCAAAGATAATGGCCCAGGGTTTATCACTTGGAAGTCCCAGTATTTCAGAATTGAAGAGATTACCAAAACGTACAAATGCCGCAGTAAGCGCACCGGGGATGGCGACACGTGAAAGTAGCCACATATAGGGTGTATTGTAACGTTTTGAAAATAGATAGAGAGCGATCAGTACACCCGCTAGCCCTCCATGACTCGCAAGTCCGCCTTTCCATACTTTGAGTATTTCCAGGGGATGAGAAAGATAATAATCCGGTTCATAGAAGAAACAATGTACCAAACGTGAACCCAGTACCGCACCTACCATGATATAGATCAGCATAGCATCAAGGACAGCTGGATCTTTGCCCTCACGTTTATATATCTTCGTGAGGATCATAAGTCCAAGAAAAAATGAACCCACAAAGAGCAGGCCGTACCAACGAAGCTGTAAAGGACCTAACTCCAAGATATTGGGATTGACGTTCCAGATAAAATGTTCCATAGAGTATATACCTTTTTGTAATTCAGAGTATTATACTCTAAATTATTTAATGCACTTTTATGGGTAGAATAATTATTTTTTTGGGATATTTTTTGTCATATAATAATATCCGCCACCCACGACAATAAGAGATACAATTAACAGAATAATACCTATTTCTGTACCTTTATCCATAGGATTCTCCTTTTAGCTATTTAATTATTTATTTTTTCTTTTATTTCTTTGGCAATAGCAGAGATCTTAGAAATTTTTTGGCCATTACTCAAATGTTCATCTAAAAGCACTTTGACAAAAGCAGAACCTACGATCACCCCATCTACACCTTTGGCTTTCTCTTTGGCTGTATGCTCATCTACCCCGAATCCTACATAGACTGGGGTATCTGTAAACTCTTTGATATCTGTGATGATCGGCTGCAAATCTTCGCTTTGTCCAGAACCCGTAATACCTGCATAAGCCACAAGATAGATGAATTTTTTTGCATCAGTCACAATCTGCTCTATCCGTGATTTGGAGTCCGTAGGTGCAATGAAATCTATAAGGGTCAACCCCGCAGCTTCTATGGCTGGTTTATATGGCTTTGCTTCTTCAAAAGGAAGATCTGGAATGATGAAACCGTGTACACCAGCTTTGTTTGCTTCACTAATGAAAGTATCTAAGCCTTTATGGTAAAAAGGATTGAAGTATCCCATCCATAAGGTATCTATGTGAGGAGTTATCTTTGCAGACACTTCAAAGAGATGGTCAAGTTTAAAACCGTTTTCCAAGGCTTTCAGGTTGGCTTTTTCGATGACGGGACCATCTGCAACAGGATCTGAAAAAGGCATACCCAGTTCAAGGGTATCTACACCTGCTTCTGCTAAAGCCAAGGCAGCATCAACTGTAAACTCCAATGAAGGGAAACCGGTGGTAATATAGGCAACTAAATTTTTCAATGTGAACTCTTTTATGACAATATGTAATATATTTTTGTTATTATACATTTTTTAGATAAAATGAGACACATTGAGATGAGAAGGAGAGTTTCTTCTCTTTTGTGTTGAAACCGAAGCGGTCGGAGCAAAGCAAAGACGTGTAGGAAATACTTAACTACGTAGGAAGACTATGAGTATTCATACCCCAAAAATAGAAAAAAAAGTAACTTTAACGACCATTGCAAAGATGAAAGGTGTTGAACCTATTACTATGGTGACAGCCTATGATGCATTGTTTGCGCAGATTTTTGATGGTGAAGTAGAGATGATACTTGTCGGTGACAGTCTTAACATGAGTTTTCTAGGAAAAGAAGACACATTGTCTGCAACCATGGATCAGATGATCTACCATACACAAGCTGTCTGCAATGGTGCAACATTGCCTGTAGTGGTATTGGATATGCCTTTTGGTACGTACATGACACCTGAAGATGCAGTCAAAAATGCAACAAGAGCGTATCAGGAGACCAATGCACAAGCGGTCAAAGTAGAAGGTGGTAAGGAGAGAGCACATATTGTTGAGGCTTTGACACAAAACTCCATTGCAGTCCTTGGGCACATAGGGCTCATGCCACAGTTCATACGCAGTGAAGGTGGTTATAAAATACGAGGAAAAGACCAGGCTGACATCGATAGATTGGTTGAAGATGCCAAAGCGATCGAAGCGGCCGGGGCATTTG
This sequence comes from Sulfurovum sp., assembly GCA_041552675.1. Lineage (GTDB taxonomy): Bacteria > Campylobacterota > Campylobacteria > Campylobacterales > Sulfurovaceae > Sulfurovum. The sequence goes on along the minus strand of JBFEKK010000112.1, from coordinate 966 downwards.
CCATCGTAGTTGAAGGGGTGAAAGCTGAAGCGGCTAAAGCGATCACTAAAGCAGTCTCTGTACCGACCATTGGTATAGGGGCAGGGAATGCCACAGACGGGCAAGTCCTTGTCTGGAGTGATATGTTCGGATTCTTTGAAGCCTTTAAACCGAAGTTTGTCAAGCAGTATTTTGATGGAGCAAAACAGGTACGTGAAGGACTTGAAGCATATCGTAATGAAGTCAAAGCCAGAGAATTTCCTAGTGATGAATATACATATTGAGAAAGTAAAAAATGACTAAAGGTTTACTTGCTATGGGAATGGTTGCAGGATTATGTTTGAATGGCTGTAGTGGCAATAGATCGATACACAGCCCGGTAGCTAGAGCAGGTTCTGCTTCTGAAATACAAGATAAACTGGCAAAAATACAGGCATTACGTCATACAGATATCAAAGTAGATACACAAAATGGTAAAAACATTTTATCTGGTGTCGTTCATACGGAAAAGCAGAAGTTTTTGGCAGGTTCAGTAGCACGTTCAGTTGAAGGTTCAGGCATAGTAGTCAATCGATTGGTGGTAGAGTAACAGATGGAACGTATGGTTGAAATAGAACGTTTTGATGAAGAGGTTTCTTATGAAGCAACACTTCGTCCTAGTTCATGGGATGAGTATATCGGTCAAGAGAAAATTAAAAAGAATTTAAAAGTTTTTATAGAAGCAAGTAAAAAAAGAGAAGAGGCACTGGATCACATTCTCTTTTTTGGACCTCCAGGTCTGGGAAAAACGACCATTGCAAATATTATCTCTACAGAGATGGGAGCAAATATTAAAACGACTGCTGCACCGATGATCGAAAAATCGGGAGACTTAGCGGCACTGCTTACCAATATCGAAGAGGGTGACATTCTGTTTATTGATGAGATCCATCGTATGTCTCCGGCTATCGAAGAGATACTCTACCCGGCTATGGAAGATTTCCGTTT
>JBFEKK010000111.1:0-4013 GCA_041552675.1 Sulfurovum sp. | reverse complement strand
TTTAAGGTTTTGCATCTCTTGTTTGAGCGCTATCATCCAGTCTGATTGCTGTAAAAAGTTATGGGACATTTCATTGATGGCATGAAGTATATTCTGTTGTCTTTGAATTTCTCTGTTACTATGTCTTTTCTCTATCACATCGTCATAAAGGTTTTGTATGGTTTTGAAAAAGCTTTTAGATGCAAACGGTTTTGAAAGGAATTGATTCACCCCAAGCTCAATCGCTTTAAGGAGAATATCACGTTTTTCAAAGTCTGTAAAGATGGCTATCTTTACATTTTCATCTATTTTTCTTATCTGTTCAACCATTTCTAGACCATTCATACGTGGCATATTGATATCAGAGAGGATGATATCTGGATGACATGTTTGAAAAAGTTCAAGTCCCTCTACACCATCAGATGCAGTAAGGATGTTATTTGTATATGTATATAACATATGGTTAAGTATTGAGGTAGTGGTTTTGTCATCATCTACAATAAGTATAGTTAATTTTTCCATATTTCTAATTCTAATCCCTTAATTCTAATTCTAATAGAAAAAGCTTTGACTTTCATGAAAAAACATAAGATAAGCAAATTTAACGCTTCAACTAGTTTAGAATACACTTTGAATATAATGATAAAAATAAAATCTAAAGAAAAAATGATGCAAGATAAAGTGTTTAATAAGCCTATAGAAAAAAAGTTTGAATTTGATGAAGCAGTCGCTTCTGTTTTCGATGATATGTTAAGCCGTTCGGTACCTTTTTATGATGAGGTTCGGAAGTTGATCATCTCTTTGATACTTGCAGAACAGGAAGAGGGCAAAAAAGTGCTTGATCTTGGTTCTTCTACCGCAAAATTCTTACTCGATCTTCACAGTAAAATGGATCAGAAAATGCAACTGAAAGGTTTGGATAATTCACAAGCGATGCTAGATAGGGCAGAGCAAAAATGTCAGGCATTCGGTGCAAACATAGAGTTGGAATTGGCTGATATGTTGACATATAACTACCAAAAAGAAGATATCATTGTGGCAAACTATACTTTACAGTTCATCCGGCCTATGCAACGTGTTGAACTTGTAAAGAAGCTTTATAAAGGATTAAATGAGGATGGTATGTTCATTTTTTCTGAGAAAGTGGTCTTTGAAGATAAAAAGCTTGACAAGGAGCTCATAGATATTTATTATGACTATAAAAAAGAGCAGGGATACAGTGAATATGAGATCGCACAAAAGCGTGAAGCGTTGGAAAATGTACTGATTCCCTTTACCATTAAAGAGAATATACAGATGTGTAGAGATGCAGGATTTAAGCGTGTTGAAACTGTATTTCAATGGGCAAATTTTGTGACGTTTGTTGTGAAAAAGTAAATCTTATTCTAATCATAAAGTGAAGTTATTCACCCCTCTTTCACCCCTGTGAATAACTTGATTCCTTTTTTTCATTTTTTTTAGCTATAATCATCCAATTTATTTTTAAGGATATACTATGAGTTGGACACCGAGCAGTTGGAGAGATTTTCCCATAAAGCAACAACCAACATATCAAGACCAAGAACTTCTTAAAAAAGTAGAAGCAGAATTGAGTTCTTATCCACCACTTATTTTTGCAGGTGAAGCGAGAGATCTTAAAGAGAAACTTGCACGTGCGGGACGCGGGGAAGCATTTTTACTCCAAGGTGGAGATTGTGCAGAGAGCTTCTCTGATTTCAATGCAAAAAATATAAAAAACCTTTTTAGACTGATGCTTCAGATGAACATGGTTTTGATGTATGGTACAGGTAAACCAGTGGTAAAAGTAGGTCGTATTGCCGGACAATTTGCAAAACCGAGATCGTCTGATTTTGAAGAGGTTAATGGCGTACGTTTACCAAGTTACCGTGGTGATATTATCAATGGTATTGAGTTTACGGAAGCGGCTAGAGAACCAAATCCTAAAAACATGCTCAAAGCCTATAATCAGTCTGCAGCTACACTCAATCTTTTACGTGCATTTTCAAGAGGTGGTTTGGCAGATCTTAATAAAGTCCATCAATGGAACCTTGATTTTATTAAAGACAATCCACTTGGGAAACGTTATGATGAACTCAGTACTAAAATTGATCATGCGATGAAGTTTATGGCAGCATGTGGACTGAACAGTGATACTATGCCACAATTGCATCAAACAACACTTTATACATCACATGAGGCATTACTTCTAAACTATGAAGAAGCATTGACCAGACAAGACACTGAGACGGGTGAATGGTATGACTGTTCAGCACATATGTTATGGATAGGTGATAGAACAAGAGATCTGAACGAAGCACATATCGAGTACTTTAGAGGGATCAAAAATCCTATTGGCTGTAAAGTCGGACCAAGTATGGAAGAAGATGAACTTATCGAGCTTATAGATGCATTGAACCCAGATAACGAAGAGGGAAGATTGAACCTTATTGTTCGTATGGGTGCTAGTAAGATCAGAGAGCATTTCCCTAAACTTCTTAAGCGTGTAAGAGATGAAGGGAAAAATGTTGTATGGTCTTGTGATCCTATGCATGGAAATGTTGAAAAGAGTTCAACCGGATTCAAAACCAGAGATTTTGATAACATTCTCTCAGAAGTGAAACAGTTCGTGGCTATTCATAAAGAAATGGGTACTGTCGCTGCAGGTATCCATTTAGAGATGACAGGAAATGATGTCACTGAGTGTACAGGTAGTACTTCTTGTGCCATTACGGATGAAGGTCTTGCAAGTCGTTACCATACACAATGTGACCCAAGACTTAACGCATCTCAAGCATTAGAACTTGCATTCATGCTTTCACATACAGATGAGGAATCTGAATAATCTATGCCAGCGTGAAGATATTTTCTCCATCTTCATGCTGATAGTGTAACTCCATTTGATGAATATCTAAAATACTCTTTACAATATAAAGTCCTAAACCTAAACCTTTTTTAGAGGCATGGAAAGGTTGGAAATAATTTTCTAATGGCTCTGGTAATGCTTCGCCTTTGTTCATGACTTTCAGTGTATTGCCATCGATCATCACGGTAATATGTTTATCGGTACTGTACTTTATCCCGTTATCAAGCAGATTCTTAATTACGAGCGTGAAAAGTTCAAAATCAACATTTACAGTATAATCTTTTTTAATTTTTGTTGTGATGAGACGTTTTGGGTTTTCTATCATGAGCATATCTTCACTGGCTTCGAGTAAGTCACTCATCTTGTAAGGTTTGATCGTCAGTTGAAAGTTTTTAGAAGTGATCTGCTCGATCTTTGCAAATTCATCTATAAGAAGATTAAGTCTCTCAAAGATACTATGCATACGCGCTTTATTTTTCTCATCCTCAAGCATTTCACTGACAAGACGCCCTTTGGCTATAGGTGTTTTGAGCTCGTGCATGATGGCACGTAAAAAGAGTTGACGAGAATGTAGAAGTTCACGTATCATTGTGACAGCATGATCAAACTCATTTGCTACCTCGGCTATTTCATCTTTTTTATCACTTTTGCACTCTATATCTAGGTTACCTTTAGAGAAGGTTTTTATTTGACTTTTTAATGCGGAAAGTGGTTGTAAACTTTTCATGATCCACAAATATAATAGTATAATAAGAAGAAAGACAATGGAGAAGATAAGTACACGTTTAAGTGGGAACTGTGGTTTATTCTTGTTTTCAAGTATGAGTTTAAATCGATCGTTGTTGATAATAATAATACGCTTTAAGCGAAAGGTGTCTACAGCATAACGTTTAAGTTCACCTTTCTCTTTGAAGAAACGTTCTATCTGAACGACCATTCCTTTATCTGTAATGAGTGAAACATTCTGTGCCTCAAGATATGCCTCATCAATCTTTCCATATTTCAAATAATAGGTATAGAGATAATGGGAAATGGCTTGTTCTTGTGCAATATTTCTTTCTTCTATCATAGCATGATCATATTTGATAGAAAATACAAATAATGCACCTAGCAAAAGCAGTGTAACAGAAAATACAACCCTTATTTTACTACGTAATGAAGTGATGATCAT
>JBFEKK010000110.1:0-4014 GCA_041552675.1 Sulfurovum sp. | reverse complement strand
TATTTTAGGACTCCTTTTAAAAACATTTTCTCCTTTCGTCCCAAAGATGCTCTTTGAAAAGTTCCTGATCCCTTTTTACCGCTTTTATTTATAATATAATCTTCTATTAGTATTCAGTTAACCTTATACTATTATAATACCTTTACAAGAGCATCAGATAGAGATAGACCTGTCTCCTTATTATTATAAGGTCTATATTTATACATCATTTTTCCCTCCCCTTTTAGATTCTATGATGCTCTTTGAAAAAATCTTTTACATAATTCAAACCAATTACACAATTTTTACATCTTCATAGTGTATAATCTATCAAATCATATATAAAGGCTCATTTTATGAAAAAATTATTGTCAACATCCCTTCTACTCTTGTCACTCTTAACCTATACACATGCAGCAGGGAACCAAACAGCACTAGCAGAAATGACTATGACCGATATAACAGGAAAAACTTATGATGTAACAGGTACAGAACAAGGACTTAACATAAAAGGTCTTGAAGGAAAAGTAATCTTTTTAGAATTTTTTGGACATAAATGTCCTCCTTGCCTGGCTTCAATTCCACATTTAATTAAGCTTCAAAAAAAACATAAAGACAATTTAGCCATTGTCTCTATAGAAGTACAAGGCTATAACCACGAGCAAGTCAAAAAGTTTGCAAAAGAGAAAGGTATGAACTACATTGTAGTGTCCGAAGAGAAAGCACCTGAATTGGTAAATTATATTCAGCAAAGAGCACAATGGAGAGGAAGTATTCCTTTCTTGGTAGCCCTTGACACTAAAGGTGATGTACAATTTGTACAAGCAGGTATGCTTCCCGAAGCGTCACTCGAAGAACTCATTTCACAACTTTCCAAAACAAGCAAATAGTCTATCTCCTTCTATCTCCCTCTTAATACAGGGAGATATTTTTCTCTAAGATAACCTTACTATACCATTTTGTATCGTGATGATCCCCTCAAGCTCTGCTTCATACACCCTGTCACCAAATTTTTTAAGACTCTCATCAAAAGTAGGTGTCTTTTGGCAAAAATAAAAAAATTCATCTTTTTCTAACGCCTCATCTGCGATCTCTCCAAAAGTAGAAGCAAATGCTTCTATGTCATGTATGGCTGTGGCCTTCATGGTCTGTAACAACTGATTCGTGCCCAAACTTTCGTCAAGTCTTTGGGGAAGTACAAATATCTCTTTGCCCATCTTTAAAGCATACTCTACTGATCGCATTGAACCACTATTTAGGTCTGCTTCTGTCACGATCAGTATATCTCCAAGTGCAACGACCAGCTCATTTCGTACCACAAAACTCCATCCTGTTGCTCTGAAGCCATCATTGAATTGGCTCAGTAAAAGTCCCTTGTTCTCTATACTCTCTATAAGATTTTGATTGACTGCAGGGTAGCGTATATCCAATCCGTTTGCTACCACGGCAATGGTATTTTCTTCTCCTGCTCCGGTATGTGCTATGGTATCTACTCCCATAGCTGCTCCACTTACCACGCACACCCCTCGCTTGGCTAAAGCATTGGCAAGAGTATAGGTACACTGTCGTGTGTAGTTTGAAGGGCGCCTTGTTCCCACTATAGAGACTTTAGGTCGTTGCAATAGATCCAGGTTGCCCTTATAAAAAAGAGTCGAAGGATACTTCTTCATTCCCTCCAAAGTGGGTAGATATTGAGTGAGTATTTGACTCATAGGATGCCTTTTTAGACCTATGATAGCATACAGGCATATCCAAAATTAAAAATATTTCAAATTGTCATATTATTGATAAAGTTCATCAATATAAACCAGTTCTACATCGTTGAAAATAGCTGATGCACTTGAGAGCGCTTTCATGGTCATTTTATGTGGATGCCCTATAGCGATAGCATAGCCTCTTTGCTTTGCCATCTTCACTGCCTTATGAAGCTGTCTATGAATATAATGCAGATTATGTTCATTGTCTATAAAGACATCTCTTGCCACATAGGCATCACCAAAACTTTCTGTTATTTTAGGTACTTTGGTCGAAGCGATCGTTCGACTATCAACAAAGACAAAACCTTCTTTACGAAGTGCTGTATAAAGTGTATGCATAGCAGCATAATTGTCAGTAAACACAGAACCTGTATGGTTGTTGATATAACCTGCAGTAGGGAAAAGTGCTCTAAGCTCTTTCACTCTAGCTTCTATCTCTTCTTTGCTAAAAGTCGTGATGAGTGTTTTAGTTTGTTTGTTAAATTGCGTGCTGCCAGACTCCATCGGTAAGTGAATCATATAATGTTCCAAGCCTTCGGCTAATCTATGTGAAGTCATAGAACGCTCTGATGGAGGAAATATGGATGGGGTTATCTTGAGCCCTGTTGCCTGTATACTATTAAGCTGATGTCTTGTAGACACATCATCTATAATAATCACGAGTTTTGGCTTGTGTATCGTGTCTGAAGATATACTATTTTTAGCGATCGTGATCTTTGGTACTTCTACTTTTTTAACCACCTTCTCTTCATACACTTCTTTTTGAAATAAAGGTTTGGTAGAAGCATTTTTTTCTGCCTTTGGTTTCTTCTGAGCAGAAACCTCTTGTTTTTGCCGAGATTTCTCTATTTTGATCTTCGACAAATCCTCTAAAAGTTTCTTTTTACTGTCTATTGTATCTGTTTTATAGGTCTGTACTCTTGGCATTTGACCCTTTACCAAATCATGCTGACCCAAGAAATATCCAAAAATCACCATAGATATCATCAAAAACACACCTAGAACGATAAAAATACCTTTTTTTAATGTAGAACCCTTTGTGGTATTTCTACGTGTTCTTTTTTTTATAGGTGTTTTTCTCGTAGAAGATTTGCTATTTGTTTTTTTGGATGGATTTGCCATAAAGTTCACTAGTTTTTAAATTTCGACTATTGTAACAAAGAAGGATTAAGAATGAGATATAAAATTTTACATGTTTAAAGAAAAGTCCATATGGAATTAAACTAACTAAAGATTTTTAGTGATTTGTGCTTAGATTTGAATGTTTAGGGAAGAGAGGCTACGTGCAGTAGCTGAACGCACCCATCATTCAAAGATGAGTGCAAATGACCAAAAAGACTAGTTAGTTTCTTGGTCTACGATTTTGTTTGCTGAAATCCATGGCATCATTTCACGAAGTTTATTACCTGTTTTAGTAATTAACTTTTCTTTGTCATTGTTACGCTCAGCATTCATGCGAGGGTAACCTGCTTGACCTTCAAGGATAAAGTCTTTAGCAAATCTACCATCTTGGATCTCTGTCAAGATATCTTTCATCGCTTGTTTTGACTGTTCATTGATAACTCTCTTACCAGAAACATAGTCACCATACTCAGCAGTGTTAGAGATAGAGTATCTCATGTCAGCGATTCCACCTTCGAACATAAGGTCAACGATAAGCTTAAGCTCGTGAAGACATTCGAAGTATGCAAGTTCTGGAGCATAACCCGCTTCAGTTAAAGTTTCGAAACCAGCCTGTACAAGTGAAGCAGCTCCACCACAAAGTACTGCCTGCTCTCCGAAAAGATCTGTTTCAGTTTCATCTTTGAAAGTCGTTTCGATAATTGCAGTTCTACCACCACCGATAGCTGATGCATAAGAAAGTGCCAACTCTTTAGTTGTACCAGATGGGTTTTGACCAACAGCAATAAGATCTGGGATACCGCCACCTCTTACAAACTCAGAACGAACAGTGTGTCCTGGTGCTTTTGGAGCGATCATAGTAACGTTAATGTCTGCTCTTGGAATGATTCTTCCATAGTGAATGTTAAATCCATGTCCAAATGCAATAGTAGCCCCCTCTTTAAGATTAGGCTCGATTTCATTAGTATAGATCTCAGCTTGATTTTCATCTGGAAGAAGGATCATTACTACATCCGCTTTTGCTGTAGCATCAGCAACAGAAAGTACTTCAAAGTCTTTAGCCGCAGCTTTTTTCCAAGAAGAACCACCCTCTCTTGCACCAATAACAACATTTACACCTGAATCTCTAAGGTTTTCTGCATGCGCGTGCCCTTGT
>JBFEKK010000109.1:0-4019 GCA_041552675.1 Sulfurovum sp. | reverse complement strand
TTATACTCTCTTGCATCTTCATAGGAAACTGTCGGTGCAGATACAGCCTCTCTTTGTCCAGCCATCATAGTTATATCCATTCGTGCTCTTTTTTCCATAGCCCTTTTAGCTGCGATTTGTGGCCTTGGTTCATACTTACCCACTATCCATGGACGAAAATGTGTTGGGTATACATATTGATGGGCTGAACGATAATAGAACATTGCACTATCTGCTTCAATATCGATACCACTTCTGTTTGTTAGGGAGAGATATTGTGTGACCCGTACTTCATTTTCATCTTCTATATTGGCTTCATATTCTGTAGAAAACGAGACATACCCGTAAGGAATTGTAAGGTCAACCTCTTTGTTGCATGTTTTCACAGTCTCTATTGCCCGTCTGCTAGGTGCCTGTTTATCAAATGATCTTTCTTTAAGTTCCACCTCTTCACGCAATACCCTCTCTTGTCTTAAAAGTCTTGCCTGTTCGTTCCCTAGTTCTTTTGCAGCTTCTATCAATACATTGGCATCTAAAGTTTTAGGCTGAGGAACAGAAATAAGCTGCTTTAAAACCTTAGAATTTTCTTGAACAGCTTCTACCTTTTGCTCTGCATTTTTCAAACTTGTCAAAACTTGACATAATCTATCATCTGAAGGACAAGCGGCCATCATAGTGAGTGGAACAGTTGTTCCCTCACACTTTGCTTTTAGACCCTTCGAAAAGCCTATAAAATTGTTTTTAGGTGTGAAACTGTAAAAAGTATTGTCCTGATAGACAGCAAGTGAAGAAGCATAGCTCATGCTTCCACTTAAAAGTAGTATGCTAAGAGAAGTAGTGAATTTCATAGATCATCCTTCATAAGTATATAAGGATGATTATAACCTATTATTTTGTACTGTTACCCTCTGTGAATCTTGATAGATACTCTTTATTTTTCTTTTGCAGATAATCATAGATAGCTTTGACCTCTTCATCTGTCAAATAATAACGAGGCATAATTTTATGATAATTGTTCACTGCTTTTATCATGTCGTCAAGTGTATCTCTACGTATATCTGAGCCTTTTAAAGCTTGTTTTCCATGTATATCCCGAAATTCAACAATGGTTTGACCTTCACCACTTTGTCCATGACATTGAGCACAGCTTACGCCTCTAGGATTTGCATAGAGCATTTCACCATACTCATAGTGTGAGATAAAGTCTTCTTCTCCCCACAACATTAAAGGTAGCAATATCCATAATAGTCTCATGATAGTATCAACGTTCACTCCATAACAGGCTAAAACTGCATTGCCTAAAGTATTTTTGATATAATACAATAAAAAATATAAGGGCACTCTATGCAACTCATCGATGGTAAATCCTTAGCCAAGAAAGTGCAAACTACAATAGCTACTGAAGTCGCAAAACTCAAACAAGAAAAAAATATCGTTCCCGGACTTGCAGTGATCCTCATAGGTGATGATCCTGCCAGTCATGCGTATGTTAAAATGAAAGCAAAAGCTTGTGAAAATGTAGGTTTTTACTCTATCACACACAACATGCCTGACACGATCAGTCAAGATGAGATCATAGCAACCATAGAGATGATGAATAATAACCCTCGTATAGATGGTATATTAGTGCAACTTCCTTTACCTAAACATGTCGATACAGACAAGATCCTCGAAGTCATAGACCCGAAAAAAGATGTGGATGGTTTCCATGCTTATAATGTAGGACGTTTAGTGACAGGACTTGACAGTTTTGTGGCATGTACACCTCTTGGCGTGATGAAAATGTTTGAAGAGTACAACATAGAACTTCGAGGAAAAGATGTATGTGTTGTAGGTGCAAGTAACATCGTAGGTAAACCTATGGCTTCCCTTCTTCTTAATGCAGAAGCAACAGTGACTATTACCCACATCTATACCAAAGACCTTAAAGCACATACGAGTAGAGCAGATATCATTGTCGTGGGTGTAGGTGTTCCTGGTCTTATCAAAGAAGATATGGTGAAAGAAGGTGCTATCGTGATAGACATCGGTATCAACCGCATAGAAGATGGTTCACTGGTAGGTGATGTAGACTTTAAAAATGTGAGTCCAAAATGTTCTTACATCACTCCTGTACCGGGTGGTGTCGGTCCAATGACCATAGCGATGCTTTTAAGCAATACAGTTAAATCTGCTAAAGCCAGAGCATAATGAAAGGCTTTATACAGGCTTCTAGCCGCTTTGCCAGCTCTTGGACAGGAACGATCATCATTGTACTTTTTCTCATCTTCTTTGTTGCGCAATCTTTTGTCATTCCATCAGGCTCGATGAAAAGAACACAGCTGATAGGTGACTTTTTATTTGCCAAGAAGTTTTCATATGGGATCCCTACCCCTCACTTGCCATGGCTTGAGATCCCCCTTTTACCGGATTTTAATGGAAATGGACACCTCATAGAAGGTCCTAGACCTCAAAGAGAAGATATTGTTATTTTCCGTTATCCAAAAAACCACAAAATACACTATGTAAAGCGTTGTGTTGCGGTAGGTGGAGATGAAATACTTTATGCCAATGAAAAACTGCTTATTCACTTCCATGAAGGTGATGCGTATATAAAAGCGAATTATCCTGCAGATAAGATCATTTCACTCAGAGGTAAGCTGTGGGTAGAAAACCCTTATATATCAAAATATCCGGGTATACAGTATGCGCCTGAGGGTGCCAATATATTTGAATCCCTTTTACAATACTATGCCTATAATAAAGAGATCGATATGGTACCTGTCTATGTGGATGGTCTTGATGTACCCACATATGAAATAACAGGAAAAGGTATCAATGCGCTCTATGCAAAAGTAGATGAGGACCACTTCTATATGATAGGTGATAACCGTGACAACTCTAATGACAGTCGTTTTTGGGGTGCCGTTCCGTATAAACTTATCGTAGGAAAGCCTTGGTTGAACTATATGAGTTTAGAGCATCGTTCGTATGAGAGTGTACTCAATGGTGATGAATATGGCAGTGGGAAAGACCATGCAAGACTTAAACGTTTATGTGGTGATATAGCCATCGATACTCAAGCATGTGAAGATCTCTGGAATAAACAACGATTTACAGTTCGCTGGGGACGTGTAGGAAGACGCATTGAATCTATACAAACAGAACAACCTATAGAATAAAGGGAAATACGTGAAAAAATTTTACATTGCAACAGACCATGCAGGATATGCGCTTAAAGCCTACGTTAAAGATTATGTAAAATCTTTAGGACATGAGATCATTGATCTTGGTCCAGACTCTGCCGACAGAGTTGATTACCCGGATTTTGCAAAAAAATGTGCAGAAGCTGTCTTAGCAGACAAAGGCAGTTTTGGCATACTTATCTGTGGTACAGGTATCGGTATCTCTATAGCAGCAAATAAAGTACCCGGTATACGTGCAGCACTCTGCCATGATCACTATACGGCAAAACTGACAAGACAGCATAACGATGCGAATATCCTCTGCTTTGGTGAACGTGTGGTAGGGAAAGGTGTTATAGAGGACATGATAGAAGTGTTTGCAAGTACTGAATTTGAAGGCGGAAGACATGCCGGACGTGTAGCGAAGATAGAAGATGTCTGTGCTTTTGGTTCAGATCTAGGATAATTATGAGTACCTTAACAGTAGAAGATAAAAAGATCATTCTGGAGAGTATCCGTGATATCCATGATTTCCCAAAGCCGGGTATTGTCTTTAAAGATATCACTACACTGCTTTCTACACCACATGCTTTTGATACACTAATGACACACCTATCAGATCGTTATAGAAGTTATGGTCTGGACTTCATTGCCGGTATAGATGCAAGAGGCTTCATCTTTGGTTCTATTTTGGCTGACAGACTGGGTGTTGGTTTTGTACCTGTTCGAAAAAAAGGAAAATTACCCTATACAACCGTGGCTGAGAAATACAGCCTTGAATATGGATTTGATGAAGTAGAGATCCATATAGATGCTTTTGGAGAAAAAGAAAATCCAAATGTACTTCTCATAGATGATCTTATTGCTACAGGAGGG
>JBFEKK010000108.1:0-4028 GCA_041552675.1 Sulfurovum sp. | reverse complement strand
TCTTGTGGCAATTGATTGCTGTAGTCTATAAGCTTTTTACTATGTAGTCCTAATGTATTGGCAATACTATTTAATCCATTTACATCTGAAGTTTTCATGTCATCATTGACATGCACACATTTATCTACATTTATATAGGTACCCTCTTTACAACTTTCATAAATAATACTTCGACCTTGAGCCATGCCATCAAGGTCACAAAGCAGTGCAACACCTAAAGCATTTTGTGCAGGTGGTACACATAAAATATGTAACCCCCCATACTGTTCCAGCAGAGCTATGAGTTTTGCTATTTGTCCTGCTTTTGGATGCGTATATAAATCACTGCCTATGATCAAAGATACTGTAGTTTTACTGCCTATAAGGCTGTACATTGATTCTAGTTCTTCTTCTCCCACATTACTTTCTGCACTAAGGTAACCGATATCAAGATCCTCCAAAATATCTTCTATCTCTTTGGGAAGCTCTTTGTCTTTCAATAATGCATATGCCAATAATGCAGCTACACCTTCTTCACTCCCTACTTCATATTTTATAAACTGTGTGATACTAGTTTGAAGTGTTGAATCTTCTATGGGATGCATATAAACCAATTTGGGCTTTTTTTCTCCTAACACCTTTTGAACCAACGCTGTAGTAGTAGATTCTGTACTTTCACCCTGAAAGTATGTGCCAAATGATATCACTACATCAGAAGCAGCCAACGTCTCTAAATCTCCATTAAAAATATGATATCCACTACTGCTGCTATATGCTTTTAAAAAATCCTGATACACCTTTGCTTCAGGGCATATCAAATGCTTCCCCTGTTTCTCTTTAAGTAATTGAAAAATCTGTGCTTCTTCATTTGTAATATCTGCTGAAAAAACTATACTATCAACATTTTCAAAATTCTCTTTTTTACTTTCATATCTGTACTCCACTATCGTCTCTTCCTTGTGCTGATCTTGCCTTTATGTACACCTTGGACAATACTATCTATTGTCTCTGCTTAAAAATGCTTTCAATGATTGTATTAGAAAACAAATTAAAAAACAAAGTTCTGTGTTAAAATGTATCACTAACGATTCATAGAGCTATGTTTTGAGCTCTTATAATACTTTTTAATGTTACATTTACTCACATCGAAGATCAACTTATGAAGGTTATAACTTCAATATACATATTTTTTTAATTCCCTATGTTACAATTTACGTCAAATAAAGTTTTAATAAGGGTAAACATGATTCACGAAAACGGAAAAGTAGTAGACATTGCGATTATTGGAGCAGGTCCTGGCGGTATGGCATGTGCGATCGAAGCAAAACTAGCTGGTATTGAGAACATTGTTGTTATTGACAAGGCACCTCACCACAATGATATGATCCACAAATTTTACAAAAAAGGTAAAAGAGTTGACAAAGACTGGATGGGGCGTAAAGCCGAGTTTGAAGGTAACGTTTCATTTGAAGAGTGTTCAAAAGAAGAGTACATTGAACAAATGGATGAAAAACTAAAAGAAGCTGGTGTACTTGACAAGTTTGAGTACAATCATGAGATCATCAGAGTTGAAAAAGGTGAAGATGGTCTTTTTTCAATTGTATTTGCCAATGATGCAGTAGCAGAAGCTGTTGAATCAATCAAAGCTAGAAACGTCATCCTTTCAGTAGGCCGTATGGGTAAACCAAACAAACCTAGATACAAGTTTCCAAAAGAGCTTAAAGATGTACTTAACTTCAACCTTTCTAAAGTACAAAACGGTGAGCACGTAATGGTTGTTGGTGGTGGAGACACTGCTGGTGAGTATGCTTATGGTCTAGTAGAGATGGAAGGTATGGAAGATTGTGTAGTTACACTCAACTACAGACAAGCTGAGATCAAAAGAATGAACCCAATCAATACAGAGATGACACTTAAGTATCTAGATAATGGAAAACTTTGTAACAAACTTGGTGTAGATGTTGAGAGCGTTGAGCCTTCACCAGCTGGTAAGATCCAAGTTAACTTCACTGACGGTTCAACAGCTGAGTATGACAGAGCTGTCTACGCACTTGGTGGTACAACACCAAAAGACATTCTAGTAAACTCTGGTGTTAAAACTGGTGAGTGGGATGTACCTGTATACAACGAAGAGACATTTGAAACAAATGTTGAAGGTCTTTACACGATTGGTGACGTTGTTACAGACCAAGGTAGTATTGCACTTGCATTCAACCATGCAGCATTCGCAGTAAATGATATCGCTTCTAAAATAAAATAAACTTCTATACCATGCTCAAAAAGAGCATGGTATGTTCCCAACTTTTACTTTTTCACTCAACAATAATCATTAAATAATATATAGAGATTGGTATTTTATGTTGTAGGATATAGAATCATATAGCATCTTCACATAAGAGAAGATACTATATATAAAGTAGTGGCTTTTACTCCGCCTTTTCTGTTTCAGCCTCAGCTGATTCAGCTGCAGCCTTTTCCGCCTCAATCTTGGCAGCTCTCTCTTGCTTTGTCGCTTCATCTACTTTTTTGACGACAATCGTCCAGTCTACTTCGTTAAATTTCAGTGAATTCATCAAATCATGTCCAGTAGCTTTAACTACATCTGCAGATTTTTGGATAGATGTGAAATCTCCTACTTCAAAAAGAAAAATTCCTACTTCCCCTACTTTTAGTCCCTGATCAATAAGCTCAACCATTCTATCATAGAAATCGTCTTTTAAATGTCTTAAATCATATCTTTTCATGGGCTCTCCTTATCTATCAACTTCACCGAATACGATATTGGTAGTACCAATGATCGTAACGACGTCTGCTATGTATGTCCCAACGAGAAGCTCTTGAAGAAGCCCTGTATGGAAGAAACTTGGTGCTCTACACTTAAGTCTATAAGCATATGGTTCACCCTCTGATTTAATATAAAAACCTAGTTCACCTTTTGGTGATTCAGTAGGAACATAGACTTCACCTTTTGGTGGTCTCATACCTTGAGTCACAAGTACAAAGTGTTGCATCAATGCATAGTTCTGTGTCATGATCTCTTCTTTTGGTGCTGAGATATACTGTGGTGCATGTGCCATAAGTTGAGGCTCTGTCTCTGCATACATAGGAATAAGCTGTCTGATAATTCGTGTAGATTGTCTGATCTCTTCCATATAGAGTCTATAGCGCCCATATGAGTCACATCTTTCACTCACAGGGATATCAAAATCAAGCTCTGAGTACAATTCATACGGCTCTTCTTTTCTGATGTCATACTGTACACCAGAACCTCTCAGCATAGGACCTGTACAACCCCAAGAAAGTGCATCTTCAGCAGAGATAACCCCCACATCTTCAAGACGCATTTTCCAGATACGGTTTTCTGTAAGTAGTGCTTCATACGTATGCTCTACTTCATAGTCAACTTTATCACAGAATGTAGCAATATTCTCTAACCAACCTTCAGGCAAGTCAAGTGGTACACCACCGATACGTACTGCAGAGTGAGTCAGTCTTGCACCACAATAGTCTTCCATGAGGTCCATTGCAAATTCACGCTCACGGAAAGCATAAAGGAATACAGACATCGCACCAACATCCAAGGCATGAGTTGCGATAAAGAATAGGTGTGAAATGACACGATTAAGTTCAAGTAACATTGTTCTAATGACTTGTGCACGTCTAGGTGCTTCTACACCGATAAGTTTCTCTACAGCCAATGCATATGCATAGTTGTTTGAAGTTGAAGCGATATAGTCAAGTCTATCTGTTGTTGGCAAGAATTCATTGTATGTCATGTTCTCAGCCATTTTTTCGATACCTCTGTGAAGGTAACCGATATCCGGGTAGGCTTTTACAACTTGCTCACCGTCAAGTTCAAGCACAAGTCTTAACTGACCGTGTGCTGAAGGGTGTTGAGGACCAAAGTTGATAACCATTGTGTTGTCGTCACGCTCAAAATTGAGGTTCTCAAACAATGGCGTTAATTTATTAGCTACTTGCATTGGCTCCCCTATCTTCTTTCGTATAATTTTTTAGACGCTTTTTTATTATAGTTCACTAAGAATGTT
>JBFEKK010000107.1:0-4035 GCA_041552675.1 Sulfurovum sp. | reverse complement strand
GAAATATGTAAAAAAACAGCACCGTTACTAGTAGAATATGGAGAAGCTATTACTACAAGGATGTATGAAAATTTGTTTACAAATTATCCTGAGACAAGAGCACTTTTCGGTGAAGTACTTGAAGATCAGTACAAAAAGCTTGCAGGGGCTATCGTTGCATACGCAGCCAATATAGATAAGCTTCATATATTAAGTCATGCGGTAGATGGCATTGCAAACAGACATGTAAATACAAATGTGAAGCCTGAACATTATCCTATGGTGGGTGCTTCTTTGTTACAGGCGATTAAAGATGAGCTTGGTGATGTAGCAAGTGATGATGTCATTGAAGCCTGGAAAGAGGCGTATTTCTTTTTAGGAGATATACTTATAGGAAGAGAAAAAGAGCTTTATGCTGTTACATAGTGTGTAATCGTCTGCTACTTTCTTAAATTGAGCCAATTCTCAATAATCTCAAATACAGTTTTGGCTTTCCAAAGACCATACTGGTGCAGGCATGTTTAACGATGATATTGGTAGAACTAGAAATTATCATTGTCATTGAAGAATGCATCTTCTTCAGCTTTCTCTTTTACTTTTTGTATAGCATCAAGTTCCGCCTGACTCATCATCATCGTTTTCATCTTTTGGACAAAAATGGTTCTGTCGGGTAGTTTGGAAAAATAGGCATAGATACCGTATCCCATTACCAGCACTGTGGAGACAAGGATAACTTTCTGAGCTGCTGAAAATGTTTGTATAGGCTCTTTAATGTTCATTTCACACACGCCTCCAGGACAGTACTTCGGATCTTTTCTCTTGACCCATTCGAATATCTTGCAGCCGAGACAGATAGAGAATGCCGCCTCGAAGAAGAGCAGTGCCATACAGATCAAACACACCATTGCTTTAAGCGGATTGGGCTGAAAATCGATGACCAGATAGTAGAACATTGGCCATGCAAGTACAAATCCCAGTACCCATGCAAAACGCTTCTGTGCAGCCCCGACATACTCAGGCTTCTGTTTCTGTACAAAAAAACGCCCCAGCATCAAACTGGGTGAATAGCGTGGTTGAATGATACGCATCGTAAAGTCGATAGCAAAAAATGTTACAAAATATTTTGAAAAGACTGCCGTATGCAACATGATCCCGTTCATCAGTCCGAGAAATGCACCGACAAATAGTATAGATGCTGCTGCACGTGCCTCTCTTTCATTGAGCATTCCTATTTCATATCCTGGTACCTTTTCACCATAGGCAAAAAACTCTTTTAGATTCATCTTATTTTCCTTTTAATCATATTACTTATCTATATACACTTAACATCAGCATTAATAAAAAAATTTATATTAACCCGAGTAAGGCTATCAGTAATACAGGTGGGGTAATCACAAGTCCCACTTTCATATATTCTCCCCAGCCAATTTTTACACCTTTTTGTGCAAGCACATGTAACCAAAGCAGGGTGGCCAATGAGCCTATAGGGGTCATTTTAGGTCCGAGGTTAGAGCCTAGTATGTTTGCGTAGGCTAATGCCTGATGTCCCGACTCATCTATGGCGATGTCCATGATCATAATAGTAGGCATATTGTTCATGATGGAACTGAGCCCTGCTGCGAGAAAACCTGTACCTATAACAGCAACATTATTACCCATCTGTTGCATATCGTTGATAATGACAGCCAGATAAGAGGTAAGCCCTGCATTTTTAAGTCCATAAACGACTACATAAAGCCCTATAGAGAACCAGACAACTTGCCATGGAGCAGTTTTGATGGTCATAATAGGTTTTGTTGCTTTGTAATGTGTTGCGATGGCTAGAAAGACCAGTGCTCCACCCAATGCAAAGAGTGAGACAGGTAGATTGAAGTAGTCACCTATGAAGTACCCCATCATTAAAAGTCCCAAGAACCACCAGCTCAGTTTGAACATCGTTTGGTTTTTGATGACAGACTCTGGTGTTGCAAGATTTTCTATATCTAAATGTTTGGGGATGTCTTTTCTAAAGTAGATCCAAAGTACCACAAGTGATGCGATAATGGCTAATAGGTTAGGTAAGAACATCGTTTTGGCATATTCCCAGAAGCCTATGTCAAAGTAGCCAGCTGTGACAATATTTGTCAGGTTAGAGATCACCAGTGGATTGGAAGCACTGTCACCTATAAATCCACCAGCCATGAGAAAAGCGAAAATAGCCAGAGGTTTCATGTTTAAGTGTTTCATCTTGGCTAAGAGAATAGGGGTGAGTATAAGTGCTGCACCGTCATTAGCGAAGAATGCTGCGACCAATGCACCCAACAAGAGGATGTAGACGAAAAGTAAGTTACCGTTCCCGCCGCTGAGTCGTGCCATCTTGAGTGCTGCCCACTCGAAAAAACCTATCTCATCAAGGACGAGCGAGAGAAGGATAATCCCTATGAATGCCAAGGTTGCATCCCATACAATACCAGTGACCGTAACAACATCGTCAAAGCTTACGACACCAAGGATCAAAGCAGTAACAGCACCAATGATGGCAGTCGTACCTATCTGCAGACCTTTTGGCTGCCAGATGACAAAGATGAGGGTAATTAGAAATAGAGTACTAGCTAACAACATGGGGTGCTCAATACTTTTGAGTTAGCCAGTGCAGCTTCAATCTCTTCTTTACTGATCTCACCAGAAAGATCTAGTGCTACATCACCGTCTTTCCCGCTTATTTCCATATTTGTGATCTTCTTTTTAGTTTCATCACTCATACATTCACACGTACCTGTAGCACAGTTTTCCACCATCTTCACAATATGTTGTTTTTCTACTTTACCCGTAAAATTTATTTTAATGCCTTGGTTTGTTTTACTTACGTGCTTTTCCATCGTTTTTTTCCTTATTAAGTTTTATGAGTTGATTTATCTCTTTTGAGCAGCATCTTTTGTTCGGATTGCGTGTCGCACATTCATCACCAGTACATGCTGTAGTCATTTCTTTTATCTGTTTAAGTGTCGTTGCCCCTTGATCGATGGCATCAACGATACTTTTTTTATTTACACGAGTACAATAGCAAATAAGATCAGTGTCATCTAGTGTAGTGACATCGGCATAATTTTTTGCTATTGTAGTAAATATCATGCGAGTGCTTCTTTTACTTTAGGCAGTAAAATCTCTTTTATCTCTTTGAATGTCTCTTCAAAAGCCTCAAACCCTTTACCGTCGGGATCTTCAAATCCTACATGAATCGTTTTTACCGGTTTTGGGAATATTGGGCAGGTTTCATGCGCATGATCGCATACCGTGACTACGAGGTCATACTCGTTGTTTATCACAGTATCCAGTGTTTTAGAGTGATATTCGTCTCTCCAGATTCCTTTTTGCTCTAACAATTTTTTGGCATTGGGATTGACTCTGCCTGATGCTTTTACGCCTGAACTCTCAGCATCTATGCCTTCGAGCTCAGCATTAATGAGTGCTTCAGCTATGATACTCCTGCAACTGTTTCCTGTACAGAGTATAAGAACTTTTTTGTTCAATTTACATCCTTTGTTTTTTAGTGTGGGAAGTTCCAGATTGAGATATTTTATCTCTTCAAGTATAGAGGTTCTAAATGCATCCAATGGACTTCTAATACTATAGTAAGCCCATCGTCCGCGTCTTTCAACTCTTAGAAACCCGCCTTCCTTGAGTATTTTGAGGTGCCTTGATACGCGTGATTGGATCATATCAAAAGCATTTTCTATGTCACAGACACAGACTTCTCCATGGTTGTTGATAAAATTAAGTATCTTCAATCTGCTCTCATCGTTGATGGAGCCGATCGTTTTTAAAAAAATATCCATGAGAAACTCCAAAATTTTTAAGAGTATATCTTAACAAACCTTATATATCAAGATATCTTGATATATAAGGTTTTTCAGGTTTTATTTATAGGAATATGGCTATATATGTATAAACATTTTAAGGAAATCCATGGAATTCATCACTGATTTTTTCACTGCACTGATAGAGCTTAGCAATGCAATGGCCCCATACATACTTTTTGGTCTTATTTTTGCGGGTATTTTGCATGAGTTTGTACCT
>JBFEKK010000106.1:0-4067 GCA_041552675.1 Sulfurovum sp. | reverse complement strand
TTTGCCGCTTTTGCTTCAGAAACAATTTGTCCTATATCTTTGTAATTATAGCGTTCGATATCTGCATGATATCTAACACTTTGTGTACAGAATTTACAATCCTCTTTACAGGTACCGCTGAGGATATTATTGATAGCGCATAAAAATATTTGTTGTTTATGATTAGACATTACTTCGCCTCTTCTTTATGTTTGCATTTAAAGCACTCATAGACATCACCGCTTTTAAGCGTTTTTTTGCCCATGGTATAGCCACACTCCGGACATTTTTTGTCTACAGGTTCAAAGTTGGCGATGAATTTACATTTCGGATAGTTCACACAACCAAAGAATTTACCTCTTTTCCCTTCTCTCTCCTGAAGTTTACCTCCACATTCCGGACAGGGAACTGTGAGTTCTTTCGCAGGCTCAAGAGACTTTGCATTTTTACATTTTGGGTACGCAGAACAGGCAAGGAATTTACCTCTTTTCGAGTTTTTGATAACCATCATCGAACCACATTTTTCACATTTTTCGTCTGTCTCTTCCGGTCCTTCTACTTCTGTGCCATCCGTATTTTTCGTGTATTTACATTTAGGAAAGTTGCTGCATGCGATAAATTCGCCATAGCGCCCTTTACGCAGAAGAAGTTCGGAGTCACATTTAGGACATTTTTCCCCTGTGGGGATGGCTATCTTAAGACTTTTTATATTTTTCTTCCCCTCTTCTACCTTATGTAAAAAAGGGGTGTAGAATGCTTTTAGAACAGTTTGCCAGTCAGTGTTTCCTTCTGCTATTTCATCGAGTGTTTCTTCCATGTTTGAAGTAAATCCGCTGTCTACTATCTCAGGAAAGTGCTTTTCAAGCATTTCTGTTACAGTAAAGGCTACCTCTGTGGGATGAATACGTTTTTTCTCTAACTCAATATACTTACGTGTTTGAAGTGTGGTCACAGTAGGTGCATAGGTACTTGGACGACCAATCCCCAGTGACTCCAGCTTTTTGATGAGACTTGCTTCATTATATCGTGCAGGAGGTTCTGTAAAATGTTGCTCTTGTTTGATATCATCCAGACTTACCGCTTGACCTTTTTCCAGTTCCGGTAAAAGTTTGTCTTTATCGGTATATCCTGTGACTTTATAGAACCCATCAAAAAGAAGCTTTCTGCCGCTTGCTTTGAAGGTACATTTATCCCCTTTGAAGAGGAGTGTTTGTGATTCCATTTCTGCTTCTGTCATCTGACAGGCCAAGAAACGATTGTAGATCAGTTTATAGAGTTTCAGTTCATCTACAGAGAGATAATCTGCAGCTTTCTTGCCGTCAAACTCAACCATAGTTGGACGGATAGCCTCATGTGCTTCTTGTGCACCTTTTGATTTTGTTGCATAGTTTTTGGCTTTAGTCGGGAGATATTTGTCTCCGTAAGTGGTTTGGATGTATTCTCTTGCTGCTGTTACCGCTTCTTTTGCAAGATTCAGTGAGTCGGTTCTCATATAGGTGATGACACCCATGGTACCCTTGTCTGTTTTGACACCTTCGTAAAGCTTTTGTGCGACCATCATGGTTTTTTTAGGTGAAAATCCAAGTTGGGTAGACGCTGTCTGCTGAAGGGTTGAAGTCATGAACGGTGGAGGTGTTTTAGTTTTTCTTTTAGTCTTTTCAAGTGAAGCTACGACAAAGGATTCACTTTTAGCTGAAGTGACGATTTCTGTGGCATCTGCTTCATTTTTAACCGTCAGTTTCTCTATCTTTAGACCGTTATAATCATAAATAGAAGCTTCAATGTCTTTTTCAAAAAGTGCATCTATCGTCCAATACTCTTCAGGAACGAACGCTTTAATTTCACGTTCTCTGTCTACAACCAGTTTCAATGTCGAACTTTGTACTCTACCTGCACTAAGCCCCTTTTGGATCTTACTTGCAAGCAAAGGTGAAAGTTTGTATCCTACGATACGGTCAAGCAGTCTTCTTGTCTGCTGTGCATCTACAGAGTCCATATCAACTTTTCGCGGTGTTTCAAGCGCATGCTGTATGGCATTTTTGGTAATCTCATGAAAGACGATACGGGGAAGTTCAGTAGGCTCTTTTCCAATCGCTTTGGCGATATGATACCCAATAGCCTCACCCTCGCGGTCCTCATCCGTTGCGATAAACACGGTTTCTGCTTCTTTGGCAAGTTTCTTTAACTCTTTGACCGTTGGATTCGCATCTCTTGGAATGGAGTATTTAGGTACAAGATCACCGTTTTCATCATCGACAGTAATACCAAAAGTACTTTTTGGAAGGTCACGAATATGCCCTTTTGAGGCGATGACTTTATAGTCTTTATTTAAGAAACTGGTAATGGTACGTGCTTTAGCAGGTGATTCTACTATTATTAGGTTTTTCATATTTACTTACTTTATACTGATCAATTTTTGGCATTGTAACACAAAAGAGAGTAAAAGCAAGAGAAGAGTATTTATTTTAAGTAAGTATAATTGAGAAAACAAGCCATAAATAAGGACTTCGATAGGTGTGTGCAATATTTGGAATTATCGGAACGTATGAGGAAGAAAAAGCCAAAGAAGCTTTTCAATCATTGGCTCATCGGGGGATAGATGCTCATTATACCTCTGTGGATGAGCACTGTTTTCTTGGAGTACATCGGCTTGCTATTACAGATGTAACGAAAACACTCACTCAAATATACGTGCATGATGGGCTACAGATCTTTTTTAACGGTGAAATTTATAATTATGAAGTATTGGCGGTGGAACTTCAGCTTCCTCTGCCAAACGAGACCGATGTTCTTTATGCGGCGTATATGAAATGGGGAGATGATTTTGTCACGCACCTTCGGGGGATGTTCGCTATTGCGATTATTGAAGAAGCGCAGGTCAAGTTATTTCGTGACCCTTTTGGAAAGAAACCAATCTATTATACTTTGGACGCCCAACGATTTATATTTTCCAGTGAAATGAAAGCCATCCATTCCCTTATCCCACTTACGTTTGACAGACAAATACTTACACAGTACCTCTCTTTTCAAACGCCTCTTTCTCCTCAGACATTTGACAGGCATATTCATCAAGTAGATGCAGGGGAAATGTTAACATTTACTTTAGAGGGAAAGCGGCTAAAAAGGAAAAAGTATTATACACCACTTACGAAGACACAAGTCATAGAGAAGGAAGAACGTGCAGTAGAAGCATTGGAAAAGGCACTTTTGGAATCTGTATCATTACGCTTGCCTAAAGAGGTAAAGTTTGCCTGTCTTCTTTCTGGAGGCGTGGACTCTTCTCTTATTTCCGCGATCGCTTCTTTGGAGCAAAGGGTACATACCTTCAGTATAGGGTATGAAGGATATGAGAAGTATGATGAACGTCCTTTTGCCAAAGTGGTAGCAGAACATATAAACTCTAACCATCATGAAGTACTCTTTAGTAAAGCAGATTTTTTACAAACCATAGAGGATGTGGTTACCTCTTTAGACGAACCTTTGGCTGATCCTGCCATGTTGCCTCTTTACCATCTGATGAAAGCAGTCAATAAAGAGGGCTTTAAAGTGGTTTTGACTGGGGATGGAAGTGACGAACTGTTTATGGGATACAGAACGTATAAAGAATTTTATGATCTGGAGCAGGCAAAGGAGCTAGAGTTCAAAGGGTGGTTGCAACACTATTTTAAATCGCATTTTTCTATGCATAAAGAGTGGGAGTGGTACAAACGTGTCTTTGAAGAGAGTCTGTTATTTCGATCAACAGCAGAAATATTTACTGACCTCCAGCAAAACAGACTTTTACGTATGAATGTCAAAGATAACCATTCTTTAAAAGCACTTTTGCCTTACAAAGAAGAGTTTGAACAGAGTGGGCGCACCTCGTCTATAGACTGGTATAGTTTTTTAGATTTGAAAGTGATGCTGGGAAATGTCTTTTTACGTAAGCTTGACCGTATGAGTATGGCACACAGTGTAGAAGCGCGAAGTCCATTTTTAGACAAAGAAGTGGTAGCTACAGCATTTTCTCTCACTCCTGGTCTTCGTATGGGAGAATCCTCCAAGGCACTGGTAAAAAACGTCGCTAGAAAGTATCTCCCCAAAGAGAT